>JAUWLI010000129.1 GCA_030613765.1 Phycisphaerae bacterium | reverse complement strand
AGCAGTTTTCCAACGAAGTGGATGAGCAGTGGTGGCAAAACGTGCTATTTGCTTTTTTCGGGGGAGGATTGTTTTTCGGTGCGAAAAGCGGTATTAAAAGATTAGATTAGAGATTAGTCGGAATGAGATTGTGATTGAAAGGAGTGAAAGACGATGAAACTAAGAACAGCGTTGTGGACAGTGGCCACCGTGTTGATAGTTACTAGTATAGGCGTGGTGGAGGGTGGCCGGGCCGGAGACAAATCGGGAAAGGCAGAGAAGAAATTTGAAGAAGATGTGATCAAAACAAAAACCGGTGACCTGAAGATAACGTTCATGGGGCATGGGACCTTGATGTTTGTGTACAACGGAAAGGTCATTCACGTGGACCCCTGGAGCAGGCTGGCTGATTACTCCAATCTGCCCAAGGCCGACCTTATTTTGGTAACCCATGAACATGGTGACCATCTGGACACCAAGGCCATAAAAACTATCCGGCAGGAGAAGACCAAGGTGGTTTTGACCAAACCATGCGCCGAGAAGGTGACCGGCGGCGTTGTTATGAAGAACGGTGATGTGCGGACCGTTTTGGGACTGAAGGTAGAGGCGGTTCCGGCCTACAATATTGTGCATAAGCGCTCGAGCGGGGAGCCCTTCCATCCAAAGGGCAGGGGCAATGGTTATGTCGTGACTTTCGGCAAGACGAGAGTGTACGTGGCAGGGGACACAGAGAACATACCGGAGATGAAGAAGCTAAAGAAGATTGATATTGCGTTTCTGCCGATGAACGTGCCGTACACGATGACGCCGGAGATGGCAGCCGATGCGGCGAGGGCATTTGAACCGAAAATACTATATCCATATCACTACGGGCAGACAGATCCTAACAAACTGGTGAATCTCCTGAAGGATTTAAAAAAGACAGAGGTTCGCATCCGCAAAATGAAATGAGGATTCGGCGGCCAGGTCCTTGGCCCCTTCGACTTCGTTAAGGCTAAAGGCACCTTTGGCTCATGATAACAGGCGGTTGATTGGTTAGGTCTTTTGCCAGATAGATTTTAGTCTGTAGAGTTTGAGAGATTTTATATTTGCTTTTCCGCCGTCGGCAGAAAGATACTGTAAGGTTTTGTTGGTGTCGAGCGGGAAGCAGAGGTGCAATGTAACCTTTCCATAGTTGGGGAAGACCTCGATGCTGGTGCGGTCGACGAGGATGTGGAGCTTTATTACACCATCAATTGGAGTTACCTTTACTTTTTTGCCTTTGCAACTAAGTATTTTGTCTTTGACATTGTAGGTCAAAGGGTTGCCGCGAAGGTTGAAGACAACCTCGGAGACGGAGCCGAGTTCAATCTCGGACTGGATTTCAAAGAGGTCGGCGGATATTGCGGAGAGAAGTTTTTCGCCCGGCTGTAAAGTGGTGTCTTTCAATTCCCAGTGCACACCGCGGAGCTTTTCGATTTCTCTTACAGGGACTCGGCAGAGTCGGATTCCTTCGGGGAAAGTGCGCAGAGTGAGCTCACAGGGAATCGACATTTGTTGGTTAAAGGGCATGCCGGGGAATTTTCCGCCTGCCATCCAGGCGATTTGGATTCTTCGGCCATCAGATTCGGGGATATCGCTGTAGGTCTGTGAGGCATAGAAGTTTCCGACCCTGGATTCGAAGGGTCCGGCCTTCTGGTTGAATTTTCGGCCATCAAAGGTGCCGAGCAGGTATCTGCCGTTTCCGCCCCAGAAGACCCAGCGGGTGTTGGCGGGATTGCCATCGACGGGAAGCGGGAAGAAATCCGGACATTCGCTGCTTCCGGGGAGTTTGACATCCTGGAAGCGGGACCACTCTTTCAGGTTCTTCGAAGAATACAAGACGAAATCGTTCTTATCAAGAAAGAGTGCCATAATCCATGTTTTGGTAGGTTCGTGCCAGATTACCTTGGGGTCACGGTTGCTGGCCCTGATGTGGCCGATGACGGGATTGTTATTGTATTTGATCCATGTCCGTCCACGGTCGTTGCTGTATGCGATGCTCTGGGTGAATGGCACTTTCTTTGGGGCGTGCGAGCCGGCCGAGGTGTAGAATGCGACCAGGACGGATTCATCACCGGTCTTAAAGCCGGATGTGTTTTTCCAATCGACGACAGCGGAGCCGGAGAAGATTGTACCGAGTTCGTCGGGTTCGATGGCGTTGGAGAGCTGTTCCCAGTGAATCAGGTCGGTGCTGACGGCGTGTGCCCAAGTCATATTGCCCCAGTTGATGCCGGTGGGGTTGTGCTGAAAGAATAAGTGGTATTCGCCCTTGTAAAAAACCAGGCCGTTCGGGTCGTTTGTCCAGTTTTTACGGGGCGTGAAATGAAACTGGGGGCGATACTTTTCATTGTATAAAGCAGCAACAGTGGGGGGCTTACGGTTTTCGCCAGCTATGGCATGATTTGATGACAACTGTGCCAGGGCCAGCGATGCTGTGCCAAAACCGGCTTTTTTGAGGAAATCGCGGCGAGCGTGTAGACGGTTTTGATTTTCGATTAGTTGTTTTCCAATAGCCATTTTTGGCTCCTCCTGCGGTAGACGGAAATTGTTAATCGAGATTCCAGAACACTAAATCTTCAGTTCAATAAGATACCAAGTTTGCCCGTAGAATGCAAGCACAAATGATTTAAAGATTATTGGTGATTGATTATCCGGGGGGTTTCGGTAATATATGGACAAATGAAAGATATTATCTCTAAAAGGGTAAAACTTGTTGACGCAAGCGGGATTCGGAAGGTGTTTGCGCTGGCGGCGGAACTAAAGGATCCGGTGAATTTTTCTATAGGTGAGCCTGATTTCGATGTGCCCGATGCGCTCAAAGATGAAGCAATCAAGGCAATCAAGGCCGGGCAAAATAAGTATTCTCAGACGGCGGGGGACTCTCTTCTTCGGGAGAAAATCGCCGGGCAAGTGAAAGATGAATTCGGCTGGGCGAATCCGGCGGTACTGGTTACGAGCGGTGTGAGCGGGGGGCTGTTATTAGCGTTTATGGCGCTTGTAAATCCCGGCGATGAGATAATTATACCCGACCCGTACTTTGTGATGTACAAACATCTTGTGAATATGTTGGGGGGCAAATGCGTATTTATTAATAGCTACCCGGATTTTGAGCTGCCTGTTGAGAATATAGCAGAGAGTATTACGGACAAGACGAAAATGATCTTGCTGAATTCGCCCTGCAATCCGACGGGCGTGGTGTATTCGGAGAAACGGACAAAGGCACTTGCTGAGATTGCAGCAAAAAATAATGTGGTCATACTAACAGATGAAATATACGAGAAATTCTGTTACGATGGCAGGTGCGAGAGTATAGCGAATTATTATGACAAGGTGCTTTTACTGCGTGGTTTCAGCAAGCCTTATGCGATGACGGGGTGGCGACTCGGTTACGCTGCGGCTGGAGAGCCTTTAGAAGATGTTGTCGAAGAGATGACCAAGATACAGCAATATACTTTTGTTTGTGCTCCGACGCCGTTTCAAAAAGCAGCTATTGCAGCCCTGGATTATGATGTTAGCGATCTCGTCGATGCATACAGGAGAAAAAGAGACCTTGTTTACGAAGGTTTGAAAGATAAGTTTGAACTGGTCAAGCCAAGCGGGGCGTTTTACGCGTTCTTTCGAGCACCGGGTGGCCTGGGTACGGAATTCGTTGAGAGGGCAATTAAGAATAATGTGCTTATTATACCGGGCAATGTGTTCAGCGAAAAAGATACACATTTCAGGATAAGCTTCGCAACCAGCGATGAGAAAATAGAGCAGGGCATCAAGATTTTACGCAAATTAGCGGAATAGAAAATCTTGTTCCGAAAACCTTTATTTAGCTTTTGCATTATTGTAGATATGAGGATAAAATAGAATATATGAAAAAGTCATTGCGGAGATTTGTGTTTATTTTAGTTTGGCTATTGCTGGTTTGCGGCCTGTGCGGGCGGGGGGCAAGCATCGGTGATGCAAATGACATATCGCCGGAGCAGCCGAGTGTAAAGGCGGCGGTTATTGTCTGCAAGGGTATGATCGACGATGGGCTGTTTGAGTCCATCAAGCGTCGGACCCAAATCGCCCTCGACGAAGGAGCAGAATACCTGTTCTATGAAATTCAGACATACGGGGGGCTGGTTTCTGCTGCAGACGTCATATCCGAATATTTTCTCGAAACGAGCAAGGAAGCGCATACAGTTGCCTACATAACCACGAAGGCGATATCAGCGGGGGCAATGATAAGCGTCCATTGCCAGGACATAATAATGCTCGAGAATGCCACGATAGGTGATTGCGCCCCAATTACACTTATGCCCAATCAAAAACTTGAAGGTACCGAGCGGGAAAAGGCCGAAAGTTTTATCCGCGTCATTTTCGACCGGGCTGCGAACGCAAACAATTATCCTCGAGCATTGCTGCGGGCAATGGTAACCATGCAAATTGAGGTTTACAGGGTCAAGAACATAAAAACGGGAGAGGACGAATTCTTTGAAAGAGAGGAGTTGCCTAAAGACGCGAATGAATATGACATCAGCAACAAAGAATTGGCGGTCAGGGATGACCAGCTCCTAACGCTAATCGCTTCTGATGCTCTTGAATATGGGATAGCAAGGGCGGTAGTGAAAGACCTGGGAGGGGCACTTGACTTTTTGGCCAAGAGAGACGGCGTGACCTTTGCCGACGAAACGATAGTGCTTAAGACGCTCTGGTCGGAAGAGATGGTGCGCTGGTTGAATTCACCGGCGGTGATGGCTGTACTTGTTATGCTGGCCATGTTAGGAGTTTATATTGAATTTAACACGCCCGGGGTAGGGCTGCCGGGACTTGCAGCGGCTATATGCCTTGCGATTATAATCGGGAGCAAATACCTCCATGGGCTGGCAAACTGGGTGGAAGTGGCGCTCTTCCTCGTGGGTGTGCTGTTGCTTATGGTGGAAATCTTCCTTTTACCCGGGTTCGGGATCTTTGGTTTTTCCGGCATAGTGTGCATATTTGCCGGTCTATTCGGTATGTTAATCAAAAATCCGGTGCCGGATGAATGGTACAAACCACCATGGCCACAAGATGCAATTGCCTGGAATGATTTCACCTGGGGAGTGTTGAGTTTGACGGGGGGCTTTATAGGATTTGTTTTTTTGGCGTGGCTTCTGTCAAAGTACCTGCCTAAAATGCAGTTCCTCAGCGGTTTGATACTTGCGCCGAGCATCGCCAAGCAGGGCACTGAAATGGAAGTTAATATCACCACACTACCCGAAAGTAAAACAATAAGTGTGAATGTTGGCGAGCCTGGTGAAGTTGTTTCACAGTTGCGGCCGACAGGGAAAGTAAAATTCGGAGATGCGATAGTCGATGTGGTCGCGGAAGGGGAGTTTCTTGACAAAGGGACTTCGGTTGAGATTATTGAAATTCACGGCAACAGAGTTGTAGTCAAAGCAGTAGAAAGAGACACGGACTAACACGAAATAATCGGACACAGATTAACACTGACTGACGCGGATTAAGTAAAAGTAGAAAGGAAGATAGATGATTTGGTGGCTTGTTTTTGCTGTTTTTTTGTATTTAGCATGTGCGGCGTTGATAATCGCGGAAATATTTATACCGAGCGGGGGGATAATAAGCCTCTTTGCACTTGCGTGTGTGATTGGCGGCGCAGCGATATTCTTTCGCTACAGCAGTACGGCCGGCTGGATAGGCGTGGTTATTGCCGTAATAATGATACCATCGACCCTGGTTTTCGCTTACAGAATATTCCCAAAAACGAGATTTGGCAAAAGCGTTACACTTACGCCGCCCGAACGTCAGCAGGGCGATGCAATACCCGATACGGCCGAGTTGAAGGAAATGCTCGGTGCGGTGGGTGTTGTGCTTACACCTTTGCGGCCGGTGGGAATGTGCGATTTTTCAGGACAAAGAGTTGAATGTGTGGCCGAAGGCGGTTATGTTGATAAGGAAAAGAAGGTCAAAGTCATCAACGTAGAGAGCACACAGTTGACCGTTCGTGAAATAGAAGCAGAAGAAAGTTAATGAAAGGACAAAAATATGTATAGCTTAACGAGTAAAATCTTAGGGGCAGGCGGCGATCCTGTAAAAATTATCGGGGTGGCACTTTTGGTCATATTGGGCCTTGTTGTAGTAGTAGTCGTCCTGCTGGCGTTGAAGTTTTTCAGGTTGTGGCTGCAGGCGAAACTGTCCCGAGCTGATGTAAAATTCTCTGAGCTTATCGGGATGTGGCTGCGGAAGGTCGATACAAAAACGATAGTTCTGAGTAAGATAATGGGAGTACAGGCGGGGCTTTCCCTAACCACTCGTGATTTGGAAAGCCATTATCTGGCCCGCGGCAACGTTTGGAACGTTGTTCGTGCATTGGTCGCTGCGAACAGGGCGAACATCGTTTTGACGCTGAAAACAGCTACTGCAATCGACCTGGCAGGACGAGATATCCTCGAAGCGGTTCAAACGAGTGTTAAGCCAAAGGTTATCGATTGCCCCGACCCGGCAAAGAGCAGGGGCACTATAGACGCTGTTGCCCAGGATGGCATCCAATTAAAAGCAAAGGCGAGAGTAACGGTTAGAATGAATATGGATAGATTAGTAGGTGGCGCAACTGAGGAGACTATTATCGCCCGGGTAGGCGAAGGAATTGTTACGACTATCGGCAGTGCGATGGCATACAAATCCGTTTTAGAAAACCCGGACAATATTTCCAAGGCTGTTTTAGCAAAGGGACTCGATGCCGGTACGGCTTTCGAGATTTTATCTATTGATATTGCCGACGTCGATGTGGGCGAGAATGTCGGCGCCAAACTTCAAGCCGCCCAGGCAGAAGCCGATATGCGAAGGGCAAAGGCCGAGGCGGAAAAGCGCCGGGCAATGGCATTCGCGCGCGAGCAGGAAATGCGGGCCCTCGTTGTCGAAAACGAATCAAAGGTGCCATTAGCTATGGCGGAGGCATTCAAGAAAGGCAATCTTGGGATTATGGACTACTATCGAATGAAGAACATCGTGGCTGATACCGATATGCGAGATTCTATCGCGAAGCCGAAGAAAGAAGAGTAGTCTTGATGCTTGATACTCGGAGCGTGATGGATTTTGTGGTAATAATATGAATGAGATTTTGGAACAAATAATTCTTGTTGCTCGTCGAAGCAGGGACACTAAAGGGTGGGGGAACATACTGTTTATTGTGTTCCTGGCGATTTTCTGGGCAGGTAGCGCTATCTTCAAATTAAAAGCAAAAAAGAATGAAGAGGGGAAGGCGGGGGAGAATCTGTTGAGTGGTAAGCCCGAAGTTAAACCGGCTGCTGGCACTACTAAAGAAGGACCTTTTCAAAAAATTCGACGTGCTATTGAGGCTGAGGTGCAAAAACAGCGCGAATTACAAACCCAACAGGCACAAAGAAAGGTTGTGCGTCCCCAGCCCGCTGCACGACAGGTCGTTCCTAAAGCCGATAGTGCTGCCAGGATTTCTGCTTCGAAACCGGCGGTAGAAGCAAGATTAACGCGACCAACTTCGCAAGTTGGGCCAGAGATTCAAGAACTTCCAGAATTTACTGTCAAAGCCTTTAAAAAGCTGAAAGATAAGCACATCAGTACTCCGTCAGAAATACCTCAGGCAAAGCATTTGGCCGAAATACTTTCGGATTATTCCGATCCCGATGAGCTAAAAAGAGCTATTCTGCATTATGAAATCTTGGGCAGGCCCTTGGCGCTGCGAGGTTCAACAGGGAGCATTATCGGGCTATAGAAATTGCGCAAGCACTTAACTTGCTAACCAGGGCAGCGCTTA
>JAUWLI010000197.1 GCA_030613765.1 Phycisphaerae bacterium | reverse complement strand
GCAAAGCGGGTATCGCTTGCGTGTTGCAGTTGGGTCTTGCCGGGCCTCGGTTGAGCACGATGTAGCTTGTGCCACAGGTAGCGGTGCCCTTTTTGGTGCGCCGGGAAATATTAACAATTTTTTTGAGAAGGAGAAAAAATGAATAAGAAAAAATGCCTTAAAATCTTCTTTGCTGTATTTGGATTTCTTTTTTTCATTCAACAATTTGCATTATGCTCCTCTGTCTATGTATCTGCGGGTAGTAACTTGGTAGAGGTTGATTTAAACTCAGGTCAGACCCAGTTAATTGCGTCTTTAGGGGACTATACCGACCAAAGCCCAAGAGGTGTAGCTCGAAACTCAGAAGGCGAAATATACGTAAGTGTAAGTAATAATTGGTCTAATCGAATTTTAAAAATCAATCCCAACGGCAGTCAGGAACCTACTATAGAGTATTTTACTTCCCCAATTTCTTTTCAATATGGTTTTGGACAATTGGGCTTTAATTCAAAAGGACATCTCTTTGCCGCTGGAGATAAGAATCAAGTCATTTATGAATTCGATCAACAGGGAAACAAGGTGTCTGATATCGGATTAGATGGTGGATATAGTTCTTATAAAAATAATGTGGGACTTTTTACTAATGGGGATATTCTATATTCTGTAGGATATTTCAGTCCTCGTGTACTCTCTCGATACGATACTTCAGGTGAAGTGATTACTGGGGGAGTATATGATGAACTTACTTTTTCAAGTGAATTTTATCCTGCATCATTAACTCAAAGTCATAATGGTAATTTGGCTATTGGGGGTGGAAGAGGTGGTACATTATTATGGGAATATGATTTGACTACTAAGACCACAAGCTTGTTGTTCGATTGTAAAGAATTTGGCCGTTCCACTTTTGTTAAATATGATCCTTTTAGTAATAGTTATATCGTTCCTTCCAATAAGGGACTTACTTTATTGAATCCTGATGGCTCATTTATAAAGGAAATTACAGGACCTGATTTACAGAACCCAAGGTCTATATCAAAACCATTTCCCGAACCCACCACTGTTGTTGCTGTTGACATAAAGCCCGGCAGTTGTCCGAATCCACTTAACGTCAAAAGCAAGGGTGTGCTTCCTGTTGCCATATTAGGGACGGCTGATTACGATATAACAACAATAGACCCGACTTCTGTACGGTTAGCCGGTGTTGAGCCTCTGCGCAGCGGATATGAGGATGTGGCTACGTCGGTATTGCCTGCTGACGATTGCATCTGTACTGAAGCTGGGCCGGATGGTTTCCTTGACCTTACGCTAAAATTCAAGACTCAAAGAATTGTAGAGGCTGTTGGTGACGTCAACCATGGCGATGTATTGATGTTAGAGCTTACCGGAGTGTTATATGATGAAATGCCCATAGAGGGAGCGGATTGTATCCTGATTCGTGGAAGACATAAGCCTATAAACCCAGCGGATATTAACAAAGATGGCGTGGTTAACGCTGCCGATTTTGCCATATTTGTACAAAACTGGCTGCGATCCACTATTGTAGATGATTAATCTGCTGACGTGATAAAGATTTGATTTGCTACTGACAGGCCACGCTTCTGCTGCTCGGTTTGGGTTGTCTGGCTATGTTGCGAAGACGGCGGGCGTGAAGCCCCAAGACCCCGAAGCGGGCTTCGGAGAACAGCATAGACCCCGAAGCAGGCTTCGAGAACGGCACGGACCCTGAAGCAGGCTTCGGGAACGGCATAAACCCCGAAGCGGGCTTCGGGGCTAACCGTTGCATATCGGTAGATTCGCGGATACCATTGGCCTTATGGGGAAAATGGTCGGGTATATGGTGACGTGGACGACGTATGGGACGTGGTTGCAAGGTGATAAAAGAGGCTACGTCCGAGATGGGAAGATATATCCGGCAGATGCAGGACTTGAAGAGGCAAACAAAAAACTGCAAAAGTCCGGGCTTGTTCGTCTAACACCTAAACAGAAAAGGGTCGTCGAAGAGGCAGTGCTCAAAGAGGCAAAACGAATCGGCCAGGAGATGCTTGCGCTTGCGGTTTGCTCGAATCATATTCACCTTGTGGCCAGTAAAGGCAATGAGTCAATAGAGAATGCTGTGTCCCGGTATAAGAATGTGTCATCCAGTGCCCTGAAGAAAGCCGGATTGACAAAAAGGATATGGACGCGCGGTTTTGACAAGAGGTTCTGTTTCAGTAGTGAACATCTCGAGCAAAAAATCAAATACGTTCGTCATCACGACAAAACCGATTAGCCCGCAGGCCCGCCTGCGGGTGAAGAATCCAAAGATTTTTCATAAGTGTTTTTTGAGCGGGACAAGTTCCGAATTTAGAAAGGGCTGTGATTATTACACTTACGGCCTTTTTTGTTGGCAGGTTAAGCCAAATTTGATAGAATTGGCTATAAAGAGGTACTAAGGGCTGCCAACAGTTCATATATTGATGACGAAAGGAATAAAAAATGAAAAGGTTCTTTACCCTTGAATACTGGCAGGATGATAACTGGTTCGTCGGAAAATTAAAAGAAATTCCGGGAGTCTTCAGCCAGGGCAAAACCATAGAAGAACTCAAGGAAAATATAATTGATGCGTATCATATGTTGCTTCAGGAATCGGATGTTGAAGAGGAGCACCCTGATGTCAAGTGTATAGAACTGGGAGTCGAAGTGTGAAGCGAAAGGTCTTGATAAAGGAACTCGTTAAGAGCGGTTGTTATTTGAAAAGACACGGCAGCAAACACGATATCTACGCAAACCCCAGAAACGGCAAGCAGGCTCCCATTCCAAGACATTCTGAAATAAAAAACTCATTGGTTCGACTAATCAAAAAGCAACTCGGGATATAATGGGCTGGAGTGCGCTACACCACAACGCAATTAGCATATAAACTTAAACTGACCGAAAACTATGAATATTCGCAGTGCAAAAATCTCGGATGCCGAAGCCATCTATGCTCTAATCAATTTCTATGCCGAGCGAGACAGGATGCTGTTTCGTCCATTGGCCGATATTTACGAGAACCTGCAGGCCTTTACTGTCGCTGAACTCGATGGCAAGGTGGTCGGCTGTTGCGCATTGCAGATTATCTGGTCGGACCTGGCGGAAATAAAATCTCTGGCAGTCGATGAAGCAAGCACTGACAAGGGTCTCGGCAAAATGCTCGTAGCTGCTGCTACCGAGCAGGCCGGCCAGATGGGCCTGCCAAAAATATTCGCGCTAACACTGAGACCTGAATTTTTTAAAAAATTGGGCTTCAGCGTAGTTGAAAAAGATACGCTGCCGATGAAGGTCTGGAGCGACTGTGCAAAGTGCCCAAAACAGCAAAATTGCGATGAAATAGCAGTCATAAAAGACGTATTGCGTGATGCGTGATGCGTATCGCGTGAAAAATACGCAATACGATATACGCAATACGCACGACGAATCATCCTACCTGCCGTCTTTGGAACAACGCGATGGCCAATGCCAATATCGCTGTTGTGTAGCACACTGCATAAGAAGAGCTTATTATGATATATTTTAAAGGTATCTCGCTGCCTTCGTAAATGGCATCGCTTATCCAGAAAATCTGCAAATTTGGCACCAAATACCGGCCTATCGTGGCCAAAATTTCGGCCCCAAAAAACTGTTTTTCCGCCAAATTTCCGAATGTATAATCGCTTACAAGGCCTAACAGAAAAATCCCAAAACAGGCCGAAAGCGTTACCATTATGTTAAACCTCGCAGAAAATGCCACCGCCAGGGCCACAATTATAATCGCAGCAAACAGAAGCAGCACCGATCCGTAAATATCCACTGAGTTTATTTTGTTATCCGCAGGGCTGAACTGCCAGTTTCGGTCAATAAAGTACAAAAAGACTATACCCAATGTGGCAAATATGCCGGTTAATACAACTGCTGTTGATGAAATTCTCCAGTCATAAACATAGTTGAAAAAAGCACTTAGCAGAAATGCTGCGGCGACAACAACACCTGCTGTCCCCAGGACCGTCCAGTCGTGCGTTGCCGATGCGTCCTCAAGAACACCATGACGAATTGTCATAAGTAGCGCAATAGTACAGATATAGTGGGCCATAGTCACCGCGGCCATCACACCCAAAAATTTGGCAATAATGAATATAGGACGTTGTACCGGCTTGGTCAGCACCGTTGTTATCGTCTTATTTTCGATTTCTTCGGCCACAGCGCCAGAAGCCGAAAATATTGCTATGAACAAGCTGGCCAAAAATAGCGTAGATAAGCCTATCTCACGCAAGAGTTTATTGTCGTCGCTCATTGTGTACATTGTCAGCGACGGGCTTATGAAGAATAGAAACAGAGCGGCAATGATTATTATGGCATAAACGGGTTGCCTTAGGGTCTCTATGAAAGTGTTTTTCGCTATAGTAAATAGTTTGTACATCATCAAGTACCCATTTTGTCAGCTTCTCATGCCAATTGTGTCTGTTTTCGGTACAGACATCAAAACATAATTTTTCGAAATTGTCTCTATACTAATATGGCTCTTATTGTTATATTACACAACTTCTAAATTGTAAAGAGCTTGAATGTATATTGTATCAATACTATATTTGTAGTTCTTTTGTTCGAAGGACAATACTGAGAGAACAGATGGCAACATCGTCCAAACGTGCAGAACACATAGCTTTGACGTCACTGATTATAAGCGTCATCTTTTTCGGGGTCTCCTTCTTTGTAGGGCGTGCCACTGGATTCTTTGCGGTTTCGGCCCTAAGCTGGCTCATCCTCGCGGCAGCTTTGGTTTGGTTTGTCCTTTTTATTCAGTTCCATCAACGCAGCCTTGCCGAGCAGGAAAAGCTCGATATGAGCCAATTGGCTGCTGGCAAGAAAGAAGCCGCAATCTTTCAGGCCAAAGGTGAACATGCCACTTTATTTGCCGTCACTCAACGCCGTCTCGGCATACTCGAAAAGTGGTTCATTCCGATATTTTCAGTTCTTATTGCCTTTTACAAGATAGCTATCGGGCTGTACCTGTTGAAAGCCGTTTCCATCCCTCCTGATTTCGAGTCAGAACGGCCTCTGCTTGTTGCGATTGGCATGACAGCCATAGCATTTGTGAGTTTCTTATTGTCGCGTTACGCTACCGGAATGTCGGCCCAGCCGCAGTGGAAGCCGTTAAGGGCCGGCGGCAGCTATCTGCTTGGCGTAGCAGTTTTGTCTTTTATCCTGGCTCTCAGCCTGGCCCTGGTGCAGTTCGAGTTCGATGTCGTGATAAATATTATGAACTGGGTGGTTCCGGTCTTGCTTGTTGTCCTTGGCGCAGAAACCGCTCTGAATGTCGTTCTGGACATATATCGACCGAGACTAAAAGACCAATACAGCAGGGCCGCTTTTGACAGCAGGCTGCTGGGGATTATAAATGAGCCAGGCGGAATACTGAGAAGTGCCGCAGATGCTATTGATTATCAATTTGGTTTCCAGGTCTCTCAAACCTGGTTTTATAAATTGCTCGTCAAAGCAATAACTCCTTTGGTTCTATTTGCCGTTGTTACCCTGTATTTATTAAGCTGTATCATTGTAGTGGCCCCCAACGAACAGGTAATAATAGAGCATTTTGGAAATCCTTTAACCGGAACCGGAGAAAAGAGAATAGAAGGGCCCGGACTGGCTTTCAAATGGCCCTGGCCGATCGATATCGCCTATAGCTATCCTACGAAGAGGATTTCGGAAATCAGCATCGGATTTATCCCTAAGATAAATCCTAAAACCGGGGAAGTCATCCGTGAACCTTTGTTGTGGGGGCAGGCCCATTACGAGAAAGAATACAGTTTGCTTGTAGCCAGCGAGCAGACTGGTCCAGGTTCGCTCACTGGAGCTGTGCCGGTGAGTCTGCTGATTGCCGCCGTCCCCGTTCAATATAGAATAAAGGATTTGTATTCTTTTCTCTATACTTATGGTCAAAGAGAAGAGCGGGATGGGACAATAGTCTATGGAGCGGAGGAAATGCTCGAGTCTATTTGTTATCGTGAGCT
>JAUWLI010000194.1 GCA_030613765.1 Phycisphaerae bacterium | reverse complement strand
GCTGGAGCTGGCTGCGGGAAAATTCGAAAACATGGCGGATCAAGGATGGGGGGCTGGAGATTTTCGTTCAGCCGGGCGTGGCACATAATGTAAAGAATGCTCTGGTTCGTGAAGCACCGGACCGCAACAGAGGAAAATTCGCCATCGACGTGACTGTGACAAATAATACCGTGCCGACGCAGCAGTATGAGCAGGCAGGCATAACCTGGTACAACAACGGCAAGCCGGTTTTCAAGCTCGTCAAGGAGCTGGTCAGTGGACAGCTTATGATTATCCCGGGCCGCAAGCCCATGCCAGGCAAGTCAGTCCAGCTTCGGCTCATTGTTGACAAAAACAGTTTCGTAGCCATGTTTCGACCGGACGCTAAGGGCGAGTTTCAAACCGCAGCTAAAGGAAAGCTGCCCCCACAACGCGACGACCAGGTCAGCATACAATGCTACAACGGCCCACCAAATGCCGAGCACTGGATCAGGTTTGATGATTTCCGCATTTCTAAACTGCCAGAGTGACACCTGTCACTCCTAAAAAGGAGCAGCCATGCGAAATTTTAATAAAGCCAAAAGAAAAGTTGGAAAAAACAGTAACAATATCTCGGCTGGGGACAGCGGTGTATCCCGGCGCAGTTTTCTTGCTGCCGGGCTTGCTGTGCCTTTTATCGTACCGCGTCATGTCCTGGGAGGGCCGGGCAATCAGGCACCCAGCGATACGCTAAGGATCGCGGCTGTGGGTATAGGGGGAATGGGGCAAAGCTACCTGGGTGGCTGCAGGAACGAACGTATCGTCGCCCTGTGCGACCTCGACCACAATCTTGCGGCAAAAACGTTTCGGACCTATCCGAAGGCGACGCGATATCATGATTTTAGAAGGATGTTCGACAAGGAAGAAAAAAACTTCGACGCCCTTATCATAGGCACGCCGGACCACACCCACGCGATTCTGCTCATGGCAGCTATTAAACTAAACAAGCACATCTACTGCGCCAAGCCGATTACGCACAGCATAGGTGAGGCAAGAAAGGTCCGCGCGGCGCTGGCCAGCGCCAGACACCTTGTCACCAAGTCCAGCGTCCAGTCTTCGGCTACGGACCACGCCCGAAACACAACGGAGTTATTGAAATCGTCCGTCATAGGAGGCATCCGGGAACTGCATATATGGTGCGACCACCCTGCTTACCCGTGTTCGTTAGTCAGGCCGACGGACAAGCAGACACCGCCGCCGGGTATGGACTGGGATTTGTGGATAGGCCCGGCTCCAAACAGGCCCTATCATTCGGCGTATCATCCCTCAAACTGGCGGCCATGGTGGGATTTCGGAACCGGCACGGTCGGCGATATGGCATGCCACACCATGCACGTTTACTTCAAAGAACTGCAATTAGGCGCGCCGAAGATGGTATATGGTTACGGGTCCACGAAGCATAAGGGCTTCTTCCAGTTCGTCTCCACGCCCCAGTGCCAGAGCCACGCCAATGTGGTGACATGGGAATTTGACGCACGGGGCCAGTTGCCGCCTATGACGGTACACTGGTATGATGGTGGGATGAAGCCGCATAGGCCGGCAGAGCTCGACCACAAGCTGCGCCTGCCATCCAGCGGGCTTTTGTTCGTGGGCGAGAAAGGCAAGTTGATAACAGGTTACGGCGGAGGCAATCCATTCGGCCGAAGTAATCGAGGCCTGCAAGGGGGCCTGTTGCTGCCCGAGAAAAAGTTCCGGGACTTCGAACAGCCTGCCAAAACCATGCGCCGCTGCAACTCCCATTACACCGAATGGACGCAGACCTGCAAGACGGGTGGACGTACGGTCTGTCCAGTCGAGTTCGGCTGTGAGATGACCGAATTGGCCCTGCTCGGCACCCTCGCCCTTCGCACCAGGCGCCCGCTCGAATGGAACGCAAAAGAAATGCGCATCACCAACAGCAAGGAAGCAAACGATTTAGTCGACCCGCCCTACCGCTCCGGTTGGGCCCTGTAGCTGGAAGCAAAGCACCGGCCTTTCAATCCCGAACAGCGGGACATGAGGTGCGAACTTAATAGGTTATACTAACAGGCATCGTCAAATTGTGATTTGAAGTGTAGAAAAGGAGGCGAAAAATGTTCCAATGCCAACCTCAAAGGTGTTGTCATGGCTGTTGTCACCCTGTCGACCGTCGACATTTCCTCAAAGGCTGTGGGGCTGCGGTGGTCGCAGCGGCCGGTTCACTGACATCATTTTCCGCACGGGCCGCAGAGAAAGAGCACACCAAGGCCCGTATCGCTGCGGTTTTTCTAATGAGTATGAACACCCGGGAAATCTGGCCCTACCCGGATTTTGACACTAAGGATCGACAGCGAGAGGTCCTCGCCCGGCTGAGGAAAGGATGTCCGGAAATCGATCTTGTCCCGGTAACGGTCGAGAATGCGGCCGACATGCAGAAGGTGGTCGCGTTAAAGAACAAAGTTGACGGCTATCTTGTCTACACAATGACACTCGATTGGAACCATCGCGGGCAGGTCGTCAACATTGCCGGGCTCGGCAAGCCGACGGTAGTGGCTGACGAGTTCCTTGGCGGTTCCGGCGTATTCCTGACAGGATACGGCGCACTCTATGATCGGAAAGTCCCTGTCGCGGCCGTCTCCACAACGCGCCTCAGTGACCTGGTCCTGGTTGTGCAGCAATTCACAAACGTCCGCAAGCCGGGTACTACACCCGCACGGTTCGCCCAACAGTGCGAGCAAATCTACCGAGGGAGCTTTCAGGCCGAAGGCAAGTTGAAATGCGTTGACGATCCCGTGTCCCTGACCGATATCCACAAATGCGTCGAGCGTTTCCGCCGGTCGCATTTCTTGATCATCGGCCGCGGCCAGGCCGGTCAGGAACACGACTTCCTTGGCGTCAAAGGACGCTATATCGATTTCGACGAATTGCAATCCCACTACGAAAAGATTGACCCCGAAAAGGCGGCCGAGTGGGCCAGCCGCTGGTCGAAACAGGCCGACGACCTGCCGGCGGGAGATTACGTCGAACCGAGCAGGCCAACGCCCGATGCCATCCAAAAAGCCGGCGGCGTATACCTGGCCATGCTCGAACTGCTCAAGAAGTACGGCACAGATTCGGTGACCATGAACTGCCTCGGCGGATTCGCCGCCGGCAAGCTGCCTTCCTACCCCTGTCTGGGATTCATGCAGCTTCTCAACGATGGCGGCCAGGGGGTCTGTGAGGCCATGCCCGACGATACGATCAGCATGTTGATGGCAAGGATTCTAACAGGCCGGCCGGGATTCGTATCAGACCCGGCACTGGACACATCCAGAAACCTGGTTGTCTACGCCCATTGTGTCGGGACAACTAAGGTCCTTGGCAAAGACGGCAAATCGAATGGCTACCGCATCCGCACGCTGCACAATCGAGACCCGCGAGGTGCATGTGCCGAATCAATGATGCCCCCCGGCTACATGACTACCAGCTTTCGTACGAACGTCGGACGCAAAAAGATGGTCATCCATCAGGCTAAGGCTATTGGTACTCTGGATAGTGAAAAGGGTTGCCGGACCAAGCTGATTGCCGAAGTCCGAGGCGACATTGGCAAGCTCTTCAACCAGTGGAGTCAATTCGGCTGGCACAGGGTCACCGTCTACGGCGACGTCAGGGAACCACTTGCCGAATTCGGTAAAGCGCTGGGATTAGAAATCGTCGAGGAAACATGACAAAGCAAACAATCTAATCGAAACGCCCTACCGGACCGGATGGTCATCGTAGGAACCTCGCCTACGACATGCGTGGACTCCGAATGGCAGAGCGCGAGATTGCCATTCCTAAGCTGCGATTGAGGCTGCCACCCGTTAGAGAATATTGATTATTGATAAAAGATTAAGTATTCCTTACAATCAAATCCGAATATAAGAGAAAAAATCTATAATACGAAGAACGAGCGGCGAATCATGAGGAACTTTGAGAACGCCAAGCGCATAGTAGTGAAAATCGGGCCCAATGCACCGACCAAGCTCAGAGTGTAGGTTGTGGCTTATTATGAAGCGTCGAAACAAGATAATAATTGCCGTACTGTTATTGGCGTTAGGTTTTGTTATCTTGAGCGTTTTCGTTCCTATTTACGAGCGCAGCATGAAATTCGATAACTGTGGATTATGTGGGGCGAACAAATCGGAAGTGATTATTTACATATATGGGATTCCCGCCAAGAGAAAAACAAGCGGTACACAAAACAATGAATACACCGATTACTACGACAAGTACATTGCTGAGCCTCACGAGCACCAATGGGCCGGAGGTGGGTTCGGAACAACTTTGAAGTATTTATTTGGGGGTAGACTCAATAAAGATGGGGGTTGGGGTTATGGGGGAAAATATCCCTTATATCATCATCAGTTGACCCGTAACGTTCTGTCTGTGATGGAAGTGTTTGAGGATGAGCCGCTTGTGTTCCGTAGACAAGTGTTTCACGAGCTTATCGAGTGCAAGAAATTTGAGGATTATAAGGGGGCACAGAAGCTCATAGAAGAAATGCACGCTGACCGTAAGAACAGCCGTCAGCGGTATGATGCATACCGTCAACAAAAAGCGAAGCAACCATAGAGCTAAGGTTTAAGATATTGAAGAATCTTAAATAATATCATAATATGTGGTTGTCGATACACAAGTAAGTAAATGGAGTATCAATGCGAAATTTCAGTAACGCGAAACGGATAGTAGTAAAAATCGGCACGAATATCCTGACCAAAAACAGCGGAGTCGACGCAGCGTACGTTCGCCGAATCGCCGGCCAGATTAGCGGCCTTCTAAAAACCGACAGGCAGGTCGTCATCGTCAGCTCCGGTGCTATCGGGATGGGTCGCGGGCAGTTGGGGCCGTCAGGCAAAGTAAAGGACATCAAGATGCGCCAGGCGTATGCGGCCATCGGGCAGCCTTTGTTGATGGCCGAATGGCGAAAATCGTTTCTCCGCTACGGCGTCACCGTCGCCCAGGTCCTGGTGACGGCCGAGGTGCTAAACCACAGAAAAACGTATCTGAACCTTCGCAACTCCGTCGAGACACTTTTGAAACTATCGGTAGTGCCGATCCTGAATGAGAACGACAGCGTGAGCACCGATGAGATAGGCTCGGCCTTCGGTGACAACGATACATTAAGCGCGCTGGTGGCCAGCAAGATTGATGCCGACGTCCTGATAATGCTCAGCGATATCGATGCGCTCTACGATAAGGACCCTCGTAAATCCGCCGACGCCAACGCGATATCTGCGGTCTACGAGATTACCGCCGACATTATGCGAAGCGCGGGAGGCCGGGGCAGCGGGTTGGGAACGGGCGGAATGAAGACGAAAATCGAAGCGGCTAAAATTGCCGCAAACGCGGGCTGTAGAATGGTACTTGCCAACGGCAGGGCCAAAAACGTTCTCGGCAGGATTATGGCGGGCGATGAAATCGGCACGGTCTTTATGCCGAAGCGAAAGCTCAGCAACCGTTCGAGATGGATTCTTAATAATGCCGCGGCGGGAGTGATACAAATCGACGAAGGGGCGATGCGGGCCGTAAAGAACCGAAAGAGCCTTCTGCCCAGCGGCGTGGTCTCGGTGAAGGGAACATTCGAAGCCGGCGCGGTGGTTATGCTAAACGATAATGCAAAGGCCGTTACGAACCTGAGCAGCTCGCAATTGAAAGCCCTGGCCGGCAAACACAGTTCAGAAATCCGAAAAGCCCTCGGCCCAAAACACAGAGACGTCGTGGCGATCCCGGAAGATATTGTAATAATTGATTATTGATGCTCGATGCAGGATACTCGATGGTTGTCATTCCTGCGGAAGCAGGAATCCAAAAGAGATACGAAAATGATGAGCAAGATTGAATCTTTGATACTGGGAATGTTTTTCGGGTTTTTGCCGTTAGCGATTTGCCTTGTGGGGACAGTATTTTTTGTCGGTATGGTATTCGGGACGAAGGTTCTCGGGCCGTGGGCATTGTGGTCGCTGTTGCCGGGCGTTGCAATGGATATCGTTTTCCTGAAAAAGTGGGTGAGGAACGCATACCAAATAAACAGTAAAATCCTCGCGGCGATTTATATATTCTACGCCGTCATCGCGATAGGGATGTGTATGGGGATGCCGATATTTCACTTT
>JAUWLI010000140.1 GCA_030613765.1 Phycisphaerae bacterium | reverse complement strand
GCTGGAGCTTTAACGCGATAGGGCCAGGTTTTCAGGACAAAATCGAGCTGATTATTGCGGTAGATAAGGATTTCAGGACCATAGCGGGATTTGACGTACTGGCCAGCAATGAATCGCCCGGCACCGGCGATAAAATCAAAGGGGACAAGTTCAGGAATCGATTTAAGGGCAAACCCGCAGCAAAACTTGAACTTATCAAGTCAGGCAAAGCAAAGGACAATGAAATTCTGGCGATAAGCGGAGCTACTATAAGCAGCGAGTCGGTTGTCAAGATAATAAATCACTATATCAAAGAAGTCAGGGAAGAGATGCAAAGGAAGGGCCTGCTCGGTAATGACGCAGAATAGTGAAACAAGTGCCGGTATTTATAAAGAGACGCTGCTGGCGGGGCTGTGGCGTGAGAACCCGGTGTTTCGGTTACTGCTGGGGATGTGTCCGACACTGGCGGTTACGGCGGCGGTCAAGCCGGCGCTGACGATGGGGCTGAGCGTTATCTTTGTATTAGTGTGCAGTAATATCGTGGTCAGCCTGATGCGGAACCTTCTGAAGCCGCACCTGCGAATTCTGATGTTCACGCTGACGATAGCCACTTTTGTAACTATTGCGGATTTGTTTTTGAGGGCCTTTCAGCCTGTAATGAGCGAGAGACTCGGGCCTTATGTGCCGTTGATTATTGTAAACTGTATTATTATCTGTCGGGCTGAGGCGTGCGCCAGCAAGAACACGCTTTTTGTAAGTATTATCGATGCAGTGGGAATGGGAGTGGGCTTTACACTAACATTGTGCGTTTTGGCAGGCATCCGGGAGTTATTATCGACGGGTATGATATTCGAGGCGAAAGTAATGCCGGATTGGTTTGTACCGTGGGCTGCGATGAGCATGCCGGTGGGAGCGTTTATCACATTAGGGCTGCTGCTTGGGCTTGTGAACAAGCTGACGAAAGGTAAATCTTAAGAGGAATGATTTATGAGCACACTTAATACGCTGCTTTTGGGATTTATATCCATCGTTTTGATTAATAACCTCGTGTTTACGAAGTTTCTTGGGATATGTCCCTATCTTGGCGTATCGGGGCGAATCGATATGGCCTTCGGGATGGGGATGGCGGTGACATTTGTCGTGACACTGAGCGGGACACTTACGTGGATGATTGACCATTGGATCCTGATGGATACGCCATTGGAAGTGACACGATACGTGTGCTTTATATTAGTGATAGCTGGCGCGGTGCAGCTTGTTGAAATGTATGTTCGAAAATTTTTCCCCAGTCTTTATGACAGCTTCGGGATATTTCTGCCGCTCATCACAACGAACTGTGCAATCTTAGGGTTGTGTCTTTTTATCAACCTGTGGGGCATCGACAATCTTCTGGAAGCGGTGGTGCTCAGCTTTGGAGCCGGCATCGGGTTTACAATGGCCATCTGCATCATGGCGGGTATCCGTGAGAATCTGAATATGGCTGATGTGCCGGAGAGCCTCAAGGGCGCGCCCATTACATTGATAACCGCGGGTCTGCTTACTTTGGCCTTTATGGGTTTTGCGGGAATGATAAGGTGAAAAAGTTCGTAGTTATGAGTTCATAGTTCATAGAATACGAACAACGGACAAACAAGAATGGACTACCTGGAATTATGGAGTAATGCGTGGCCAGCCGGGCTGACAATGCTGGGTTTGGGCAGTGGGTTTGCAGTCGTGCTTTTGATTGCCAGCATTAAGCTGAAGGTCGAGGTCGATCCGAAAATCGAGCAAATCCACGAGGCGCTGCCCAATGTTGACTGCGGTGCGTGTGGTTTTGCGGGCTGCGGTCAATATGCAAAAGCCGTTTCAGCAAATCCCGAGCTATTGGGCAATTGCGCACCGGGAGGGCAAGAGACAGCAGAGATAATCGCAGGCATACTCAACCTTCAAATCAGTGATTCCGGTCCTGTGGAAAGGCCCATTATCCGCTGCCGTGCTAAGGGAAGCGATAAAACGGTATTCGGACAATATCAAGGCATACCAACCTGCACGGCCGCAAACGCGTTGGCAAATGTACAGGCCTGCAAATTCGGCTGCCTTGGCTTCGGCGACTGCACGAGTGCCTGCAAGTTCGATGCGCTTGAGATGGTTGACGGGCTGGCCACGGTCGACTATGAGAAATGCACGGGGTGTGGGGCATGTTCACGCGCCTGTCCACGTAATCTGATTGAAATGGTCCCATTCGTTCAGGAAAACATGATGACGGTGGCGTGCAGCAGTAAAGAGAAAGGCAAAAGTGCCCGCGGGATGTGTAAGGTCGGCTGTACCGGGTGTGGAGTGTGTGTGAAAAAGAGCGAGCAATTCGTCGTCGAAGACAACTTAGCGCGCCTGGCTTACGAACAATACAGTCCGAGCGAGGAAACGGAAGCGGCTTTTAATAAATGCCCGACTTGTGTAATCATCTACGTTGGCAAAACCGCTCCGCCCCCCCGTCAACCGGCAAAAAAACCAGCCGACGCAAAAACATAAGGCAGCAGATTCGTTTCGCTTTTGGTGATACAAAATAAAAAGGGCTGCGAGGTCATGCCTCACAGCCCCTGAATTTATAATAAGGCTTTGATGAGCTTAAGCCGCAGCATCTTCATGCCAGGATCATCGCACAACTCGATACATCAGCTTAAACTGGGCTCCATTTAACGGTCTCAAGTACCTAATAGTTGAACTCTTCATTACCCATTGCCAATCTGCTCCTGTCGATGGCCCTTCTACTCCTTTATCAAGATCGCAGGTCCAGGTACCATTAATTTCGAGACCGCTTCCCTTGGAGTATGTAGAACCGTCAGCATTGTAGGTGACCCAGGTGATCGTCAACTTATTGTTGTCAGCTTGATCCAAATCATCCACTTTGAACTTGCCATATCTTCCCAGGTTCGTTTTATAGACGAAGTAGGTTCCGGGCCAAAACTCACTGCCGTCTGATGCATCGATGCTGTCGCCGCTCAAGGTATGATCCATGGCGACAATATCAGCAGCAGTTAATCTGTCATACCACTTGAAGACCGTCAGCCAATCCTCAGCAACACTGCGAACGTCTCCGTTATCTATTTTACCACTCTGGTCAAGATCGGCGCAGCCGCACCAATCCGGTCCTTTGCAGTCTTCGAGCCAGCGTAGTAGAATCAAAGCGAGGTCCTTAAAATTGTTTATTCCGTCGGCGAAGATGTCCCGAGTACACGCCCTTCTAATAGCTATTGTATAATTGGAAGCACCTGCGTTCTCATTAACGACTGCAATCCCGTAATAACCGGACAAATTAGCGGTAAAGCATAGATACTCGTCACCACCTGAGCCGTTAACGTTTGCCCGCCAATCGTACTCCAACCGGCTTCCCTTGTTCCGATTCGGCCTGAATACATATACAGCCAGGTCCGCATTCCCGGAGGTCACATCTATAGACAGTTGATAATGGTTACCGGCAGTCAGGTAAGCCTCATACATTTGAATAACTTCACCGCCGCCTATAGCATCAGCATATCCGCTTACCAGTGAAAGGTCATAAGCCTCCCACTCGGCCTCAATTACATAACTACTCGAGGAACCATAATAAACCCGGGCATAATGCTCAACACTGCCCCAGTTATGGCCGTTGGTAACCGTGAAATCACGCGTTGTGCCGGAATAATTTGAGTAGGCATAAGGTGTCGTAAGAACAGAGTTATCATCCGCTATGATATGATGGTCCGTGGAAGGATTTATACCAACACCACACCAATCATAGTTCTTTACTTCGAAGCTGAAATCTTTAGGTATCGCGGAAAAGGTTGCCGGCGTATCGTTAGAAAGCGGCTGAATGTATTTGTCTACTGTTATTGTATAGTTGGCAGAGGATGCGTTGTCATTGATGACCGCAATTCCATAATAACCGGTCGAGTCAGCCGTAAAAATCAAGCTCTCATCAACGCCTGCACCACCACTGTTCTTCACCCAATCGTATACCGCACGCCTGCCGTGGCTTCGAGTTGGTTTAAAAACATAAACCGCCACATCCGTACTGCCGGATGTAATATCCACAGTCAACTCGTAAATTTGCCCGTTGGTCAAATATATCTCATACATTTGAAAAACGTGATTACTTGGCATAACATCGGAGTATCCATTGCCAACCGCAAGATCAGGTATACTCCATTCTACTTCAATCGTATAGTTGCTTGCGGTTCCATAATGGACTTGAGCATAGTGAACAGTGGGAGCACCCCATGCGGCTTGATGGCCGTTGGTGACGACGAAATCCCGCGTTGTGCCGGAGTACGTTGAATTCTGGTAAGGCGTAAGCAAATCAGAGTTGTCATCTGCCTTGAGATTATGATTCACGGATGGATTAATACCTATACAGCACCAATCATAACTTGCCAGGCTGAATGAGAAATCCTTGGGAATGGCCGAATAGATTACCGGCATATCGTTTGAAAGCGGAGTGTGAGTAGGATCAACAATTATCGAGCCCGACCCGCTGCCGGTATATGTTTCTATATAGCAGCTGCTTGAATTGGAGGCTGAAATAGTATAGTTTCCGGAAGTGGACGAAGCTTGAACGGTCCAGGTCGCCTGACCCGTAGCACCTGCCGATATAATCCCGATATTCTGTGGATTGGCGCCGGTAACGATGGCAAATCCGCCCGGAACGGTCAACGTTACCATATTATTGTGGGACTTGACATCGCCGGTGTTCTGGACATTGGCCGTGACGGTAAAAACTGTGTTTGAAACCACTGCCGGAGGCATTGTGAGGCTAATGCTAAAAGCCGGGGGGGCAGCGCGCACAAAGTTTTCCTCGGTCGCCAGCGCGAATGTTTCCGAAGTTGTCCCGGAAAAGGACGAGGTGTTGGCGTACGCCTTGATAACCATAGTGCCGTTGACATTTGCTGCAACTTGATGGACATTATCGTCTCCATCAAAGTCATAATCCACAAGAGAATTATCAGCCTCCTTGTAGAGTCGAATATTGAGGTCGCTTAAACTATACTTTACAGTTGGAGGATCTCCGGCTACATAGTTAGAGCGTTTCTCCCAAACCATAGTCGCCTTTTCGTCTATATACATATAACCTTTATACAGCTCATAATCATCCGGCGTGGAATTACTGTTGTTGGGAACCACACTGTCGACGAAGTAATCGCCGCGGTTAAAGTGTGCCTCCCACATATCAATATAGCCCCAGCCATACGACTTGTCCCAGTATGAACCGGTAACCGATCCGTCGTCAGCCGTCGTCGAGGTGTCGTTTGAAGTCCAGGCATCGGCCGTATTTATCAGCACCGCCTTTTGTGCCATAGGAGTGTGGTTGCCTGCATCTTCCATAAGTATAATCGCCGCTGCCACATGGGGAGCCGACATGCTTGTGCCGCTCTTCGAGACGAAATCCGAATTAGCCCCGGACCAGTATGCATAGGTTGACATAATGTAAGATCCTGGAGCGGTAATGTCGGGTTTTTTTCGTCCGTTTAATGTCGGGCCGACACTGGAGCTGGACTTTCTGACGTCATCGGATCTTGTTGAAGTGTTTTGGTCGTTCATGTTCGCAACAGCTAACAGGTTGAAAGCCGGCGCAGGATGCGTTATAGTCGGATCGGTGTCATCCCAGTATCCGTTTCCACATGACTTGGTGACCATGATATCGTAATAGCTAACGTAAGCATCGTAAAAGGAATCGTTATCGCTGTAATCAGTATCATCAGCAGTTCCGTAACCCAGACTATGGTTGACTACCTCAGGTCCCTGCGCGGCCCCGGAAGCCAGCCACTCCATGTTATCCATAGTAGTTGCCTGCGCAGCAAGCACGTCATAGCTGGTACCGGCGTTTGCCCAGATGATGGCGTCCAGCCCGTAAGCACCGCCGCGATAGGTTGCGTCACCACTGGCTACAATACCTGTTACATGTGTCCCGTGACTGGCGAGGACGGAACTTCCGGATTTTTCGTAAAAATTGATGCCTGCAAACGCCGGGTGGTCGTCCTGTACACCATCGTCCACAATACCAAAATCGTATGCACCGCCATCGTAACCATCGTCCCACCAGGTGTCATAATCCACAGACGGAATACTCACGTCCAGCTCGTACTCGGTTGGGCGATCTTTCATAACGGAAAGAACCAGGGGGTGTGCGGCAAGCTCTTCCAGGAAAGCGCTGGGGATTGATGCCCCCAAGGCAGAAACAATGTTGACCCTCGCACCAACTTTGCCGCCATTAGCGGTGATGAATGCAGCCACAGCATTAAGGACAGGCTGGGCGGTCTTTTTGGTTTCCGCCCCGACGGCCCTTCGCTTCTCGTCCATCTTAGTATCAAGCTCCATTCGCAAATCAGAAAGTTGCTGCCTCTCCTGCTCAGTCCTCATAAATTCCTGCGCCAGCACAGCAAGCTTTTCATAATCCGGAGCTATTGGTCCTTCCGGGCGGGACTTAACATCAATTTGCCTTATTCGGTCGCTTAGTGACTCTATTTCAGACTCAAAAGGGGCCTTGGCCTTTCTGGCAGCATCTTCCAGCCCCGACACCTGAACATAAACGATAACATTGAGCATGACCTGAGTCAGTGACTCCTGCTCCAGGATGGGTTCAATCCTGCCCAAAGGCCCGAGTACCATCTCACTTTGCCCGGCTTCTATTCCCTCGGACTCGTCGTAGGTCTTTTGGACAACAGCACTAATGCTGTTATTACCTTCGATGATAACCGGCTTTTCAACTCCCTGCTGCTGAGCCAAAACAACAGTGAAAACATTAAGGAATACGAAAAGCCCTATTAAAATAACAATACCGAAATTTGTTTCCCTTCTCATGTGTAGCAACTCTCCTTTCAGTCCCCGTACAACCAATAGTGATAATAAAAAAACGAGCAATTTACATCCAATGATATATTTTACTAAGGAGGAGGGCGGTTTAAAAACAAACAGATTACGTCCCCAGGCTGAAGCTGGTCTGTTTTGGCGTGGTTCTCACAAGTTGATATGCTGAATTGCTTTATCTTCACCACCACTCCAAACTCCAGAGAGAACATAAACGTTATCATGGAGACAAAACCACAAATATAAACCTAAGATACTACAACAGGCAGTATGCAGTCAAAGGAATTTCCTCGAACTTAAGGATTTTTTGGAGATTTGTTCCCGTGGAAGATCAATCGGAGACATACCTGCCTGCGCCGCTGGTTTTTATGAGCTGATATTCGGGCGATGGAGTAATTAAAATCGCCTCGGTTTGCGGTATTTTCTCGATTAAGGCAATTCCTTTTTCAGGTCCCATTACGCTGACAGACGTGGCGAGGGCATCAGCGTCGAGCGCATTTTGAGAAATAATGGTCACGCTCGATAAAGCTTCGGCACTTGTTGCAGTGTCGCGGTTTATGATATGGCTATGTTTTTTGCCCTCTATTAAAAAGAACCGGCGATAGCCTCCGCTGGTAGCAATGGCTGCGTCTGTTAATTTCAGGACCATCAAGACCTGGTCTGTGGTACCAGCAAGAGTCTGTTCGTCACTATCCGGTTCGTCGGGATTTTG
>JAUWLI010000276.1 GCA_030613765.1 Phycisphaerae bacterium | reverse complement strand
ATCGCCCTGCACATAATTGTTCACCATTCGCGCCAACGGCCCAAGCTCGCAGACCTTGCCGCTGTACCGCGGGGACTTGATGAATGAATACGCTTCTTTCTTTTTAGGCTCCGGCTTTGTTTCGCCTTGAGCAGGATTTTTTCCTGAACTGGAATCCGCATACCAGGAATGCTTTACGTCCTCCGCGATATTCTCCTTGGAGAAAGTCTCAGGCTTCAATTCCGGGGAAACAACACCGTTTTTGAATAGCTGACCAGCCGGCAAATCGAAGCCGCCATAAGCAAGAAGTCTTTTACAGCCTTTGCCAATCTCGAAATAGTCGCTGTAGGCTTTTGCTACAGCTATCACATCAGGAACGTACATATTATCAATAAAGTCACGTATTTCATTCAATCGCCACAGGAAATTAGTTATTTTGTCCTCGGTGAGCTGTTCGGTGACCCCACCGGGGACAGTGCCGACGTTATGCGGCATCTTCCCGCCGAAAATCGACAGCATCTCCTGACATTTGCGTCTGATATCCAACGCTCTTACATAGTGGTTTACCAATTCGGCGTTCGCCTCGCCGCTTACGCGATAGTCACCCTCGTATCGCGGCACAAAAGGCGCCACATCACCAATCACACCTGCCGCATCGACATAGTCCAGCGCAGCAAGGTGGTAGAAGTGCAGAATGTGCGACTGTAAAAAGTTTGAACCGAAAATAAGGGCACGAATCAGCTTGCCATTATCCGGGATTTTGTCGGTTAAACCAAACGCATCGTCAAGACACAGTGCCGATGCCGTCGCATGGGCAGTCGGGCAGACGCCGCAGATGCGTTGGGTCAGACGATTCGCATCGCGCGGGTCCCTGCCCTGCAGGATTATCTCGAAACCGCGAAAAAGCGTCCCGGCACTGTTGGCCTCTTTCACTACACCGTCATCGACTACCGCTTCAATAGCGAGGTGGCCTTCTATCCTTGTTATTGGGTCAATCTTTATTTTTGTGGACATATCAAATCCTCGAGAGTAATTTTCTCGTACATCGGAGACGTACCATCCGGGAATTCCGGCTCGACACACCCAAGACAGGGCGAGCCTGCCTTTACGCACCAGCTCACGCCATTGTTCCACTGTCTCACAGGGCAATCAGCATAGGTGTAATGGCCCTTACAGCCTAACTTGTATAGGCATCCCGGCTCACCCAACTTTTCAGCAAATTTACCCTTATCAAAGTCGGCGCGTCTGGGACAGTTCTCGTGAATTAGCTGCCCATAGAACAGTTTAGGCCGGGCCAGCTCATCCAGCTCAAGGGCCCCCGCACCGGAGAATAATACTACGGATATCGTACCTATAAACCAATCCGGGTGCATCGGACAGCCCGGTATATTGACCACCAGTGTCTCGATTCCCTTTTCACTAAACACCGCCTGTACACCCTTGCAGGCGGTAGGATTTGGCTTGGCTGCAGGAATTCCGCCGAAAGCAGCACAAGTGCCGAGGGCGATTGTCAGCAGCGCATTTTTCCCAAGTTCTTCAACGCTCTGCTGAACGGTCAGGTGCTTGCCCGCCTGCTCACCGATACTGCCGTAGGCACCGCCTTCAGCGGTCGGAATGGCTCCTTCTACAACTAATATATAGCCGCCCTTCCTGTTCTTTTCGGTGTCTTTCAAAACCTCGATGACCGGCTCGCCCTGGCCGGCCATGATTGTCGCATGGAACATCAAGTTAAGTTGATGGCCGGGCACAAGCTCATCCAACAGAAGATTCTGAATCCTGGGGCTTACCGCATTCAAAACAGATACGGAGCAGCCCGTACAGCCAGCTCCCTGCAACCAGATTACTGGATATTTTGTCACAGCCACTTTTTTCCCTTTCCTGATAACCTGATATACTCTATCGTTTCTTCCCGGCCGGTGTCAATTTTTGTTTTCAAGACCGGCCGCCCTTTTGGCCGACTCTACTGTATTATAAAGCAGCATTGTTATTGTCATCGGGCCTACTCCGCCGGGTACGGGGGTAATAAAAGACGCCTTTTCCTTCACGGCTTCGAAATCCACATCGCCCACAAGCCGATAGCCTCTCTTTTTTGTTGCATCTTCGACGCGGTTAACCCCCACATCAATCACTACCACGCCTTCTTTTACCATATCTGCCGTAATCGTATTGGGCCGACCGGCGGCCGCAATGATTATATCCGCCTGCTTTGTTTGGTGAGTAAGATCTTTGGTCCGAGTATGGCAGACCGTAACTGTAGCATTGCCGGTTTTATTTTTTTGAATGAGCATATTGGCCAGGGGCTTGCCCACTATATTGCTTCGTCCTACAATTACAACGTTGGCTCCCTCAATGGTTACCCCGCTGCGAATCAGCAGTTGAATAACGCCGTGCGGCGTGCATGGTAGAAATGCTTTTTCACCTACCATCATCTTGCCTACATTCATTGGATGAAACCCGTCGACGTCCTTATCAGGATCAATGGCAAGAAGAACTTCGGCTTCATTGAGATGTTTCGGTAAAGGCAGTTGAACTAAAATGCCGTTGATTTTGGGATCTTTATTCATTTTTTCCACCACTGCCATCAATTCTTCCTGCGTGGTCTCTTCAGGCAGTCGGTTATCATCGGAATAAATCCCAATCTTTTCACACGTACGCTCTTTTGCCGTAACATAGGACTTTGAAGCGGGGTCCTCGCCGACCAGGATAACTCCCAGTCCTGGTACAATCCCCTGTTCTTTTAGTTTGGCCACTTCCTTTTGTAGTTCCGCCCGCATATCCTCGGCCACCTGCTTACCATCTATAATTTGTGCTGTCATCAGCATTTACTCCCTTTAAATTACATATTCCTAAACTATCAAAACAGCCCTTGCACTTTTCCGGTGGTTACGTCCACATCGATGCGGCGGAAAGCCGGATTCGACGCCGTGCCGGGCATCAATTTTATGGTACCCGCGACAGGCACGATAAAGCCTGCACCTTTGTAAACAAGAATGTCGTTGATTGGAAGCTCCCAACCGGTGGGTCGGCCCTTTAAGTCCGGGTCGTGCGAAAGGCTGAGGTGAGTCTTGACCATACAGGTTCCTAAAGTCTTCGAGACAGGGTCTGCTTCCATAGCTTTGGCTTTTGCCAGGGCCTCTTCAGAATAGGTTACGCCGCTGGCACCGTAGACTTCTTTGGCAATCAGTTCAATGCGTTGCCTAAGAGGTGTATCCAGCTCATAAAGTAGCTTAAAGTCGGGCTTTTCCTTGCAGGCATCGATTACTGCTTCTGCAAACTCGATTGAGCCATCGCCGCCCTTGAGCCAGTGTTCGGAAACCGCCGCTAAAGCGCCGTTTTGTTCAGCTACTTTGCGCACCAGTTCGATTTCAGCTTTGGTGTCGGTATAGAAGCTGTTGACACAAACTACCGGCCGGACCCCACTCTTCTTAACAGTCTCGATATGGGCAATGAGATTCTCACAGCCCTTCTCGATCAGTCCGAGATTTTCCTTCGTGTATTCTTCGGCCAGCGGTATACCCGGTTTTACGGCAGGACCTCCGCCGTGCATTTTCAGGGCGCGAATAGTTGCGACGACAACGATAGCGTTCGGAGTCAGGCCGGACATCCGGCATTTTAAGTTCCAGAACTTCTCGAAGCCGATATCAGCCCCAAAACCGCTTTCAGTGACGTGGTAATCACCTAATTTCGTCCCGATCATATCAGCGATTATCGAGCTTTGGCCGATAGCGATATTCGCAAATGGGCCCGCGTGCACAAAAACGGGCTGGCCTTCGATGGTTTGCAGCAAACTCGGGTTAATAGCATCGACCATCCAGGCGGTCATGGCACCGTCAACCTCAAGGTCGGCGGTAGTCACTTCGTTGCCTTTCTTGTCATAGGCTACCACGATTTTGGCCATTCGCTCCCGCATGTCCTTCAAATCTCTGGCAACTGCGAGTATCGCCATAATCTCACTGGAGACGGTGATGGCGAATCCTGACTCCATTTCGTAGCCGTCCATCTTCCCGCCTTTGCCGATGGTGATATTGCGAAGCGCCTGGGCACAGAAGTCCATGACCCATTTCATTTGCACTCTTTCGGGGTCAATATCTATTCGCTTCAGGTTGCTTTTTGCCAGCCGGGCGTCGTCATAGTTGTTTTCATGCTGCATCCGCGAGGTCAGCGCAACCATAGCTAAATTGTGGGCGTTTGTAATGCAGTCAATATCGCCTGTGAGTCTGATGGAAAACGGCGGCAGCGGAATACACTGCGCAAGGCCTCCGCCGGCGGCCGAACCTTTAATATTAAATGTGGGGCCGCCGCTTGGCTGACGGATTGCGCCGACAACACGCTTATTGAGTTTGCCCAGACCTTCAAT
>JAUWLI010000213.1 GCA_030613765.1 Phycisphaerae bacterium | reverse complement strand
GGTGGGCCTTTTTTCTTGCTCGACCAGCTTTATTTCAAACTGTTTTTTCAAATCTTCTATTCCGGCGAATCCTACTATCGGCAAGTTTCTGCCGGCAAGCTCAAATACGCCCACCGGTTTGTTTGGCTCGGCTAATTGACGCATTATGACTTGTTTGGTTTGATAGTTGATTTGCGCCAGCCAGACACCATCGAAGATGAACTCCTCGCGAAATTTCTGCTCTTTCTCATCATCCTGTTTCAAGGTACTGAAATTTATCCGCAGCTTCGATTCCTTACCTGACTTGGCATAATGCAATTCACCTTTCCTTAGTGTTGTTGTTTCGAAGACCGGCTGGATGAATTTATATTCCACCTGTGCCTGGTAGGATTTAAGCTGTTGAGTCTTCCGGCTTAATTGTGTCAGTACCACATCAACAGGATTATCTCGTTTGTCTTTGGGCTCAACACATGTTGTCTTTACAGAGCATCCAGCCCAGCAAGTAGTTGTTGCTGCGAATAATAGTAGGATGAGCACGACTTTTGTTATTATCTTTGTATCCATTTTCCTCTTTCACTCTTTTTACGGATGATTCTTTTCTTCGATAATTTGAAGTATCTGGCCGATTTTTTCAATAGTAAAATCCGCATGTTCGGAAAATTCAGCCGATCTGTCGTGATTGGCCAGCAACACCGCGACGGCACCAGCGGCTTTCGCAGAGAGTATATCGAAAAGATAATCGCCTACTACCAGAGTTTCCAGGGGCTTTACGTCGAATTGCTTACATATTCGTAAAACACCGAAAGCATCGGGTTTGGCCGGTCCGTCTTCTCTATCAACGATAGCATCAAATTTCAAGCCATGCTTGCGAGCGATAGCCAGGGCATTACTTCGCTTGTTACGTGTCAATACTCCGATATGAATACCGGCTTTACGAAGCGCAGAAAGCGTCTGTTTCGCACCGGGATTAAGCCTGGACTCTGTTACCGCCTGCTCTTCGTGAAAATGCAGAATTTGCTCCACATCTCGGCGCTGTTGTGGCGACATTTTCTCCATCGATTCCAAGACCGGCCCGGAATCTCTATCCAGCCCCATTTCTTCACGAATAACGTCAAAGTCAAAGTAGGGTTGGGTTATTGTACCATCCAGGTCAAATATTACAGCTTTAATTGACATGTCTCATATCTCGTGAAGCGCATCTGCTATTTCGCCGTGAGCCTCACGTATTTTTGCAAAGCAGTTCGATAAAGTATCGTCCTGTTTGGCCTAAAAGTTTACTTTTGCGAACGATAATACCTGTCGGCCTGATAAAATCCTCATTCGAAAAGCCAACAGTCATTATTGACCCGTCGTTAACTTCCTGAAGTATGACCGTCTGCGGCAATATGCTTATACCTGAGTTTATCTCTACTGCTCGTTTGATGGTTTCCACATTGTCGAATTCCATCGCCGGACGCAAAACAATATTGTATCGCTCGAAAATATTATCTATCCATATCCTCGTAGGGGTGTCCTTTTCAAAACCGATGAATCGCTCAAACTGCAATTGATGAATATCGACCCGTGATTCACGAGATAAAGGATGTTTCGGACTGCACGCCAAAACTAACGGCTCATCCTCAAATTCATATACATCCATCCTTTTATCTTGTTTCGGAATAGCCACAAGACCAATGTCGGCTTCACCGGCTAATATCAACTCGTAAATCTTACTCGCTCTAAAGTATTCAATATTAACGTTGACATTCGGATATTTGACCATAAATTTCTTAACATAGTCCGGCAGAGTGTGCATCCCAATACTATAAATTGCAGCTACATTTATTCTGCTGTCGGTTGAGGATTTCAGAGCATTCAACTCACTCCTGAGTTGTTCATGTCTCTCCAGGATATCTATAGCAGCCGTGTAAAATAATTGGCCCTCTTTTGTGAGTTCGATGGGCCTCTTCTTACGATTGATTAGTTGGCACTTGTATGCTAATTCCAGTTGCGCAAGCTGCTGGGAAACCGCAGATTGACTTAAAAAATGCCTATCAGCGGTTTTTGAAAAGCTTTGCAATTCAGCTAAATCGCAGAATATCTTGAGCGTTTCTATTTGCATTATTAGCTATCCTGATAGCTTATATTATCTTTAATCCCTTGTATTACATTATGAAAACACAGTATATTATTATACTTTCTGGTTTTATCCAAGATAATAATATTCTCATTCTATTAGTATAACTTACTATAATTGTTACTAAAAACACAAATTAAAAATTCTTAATGGAGATCAATCAAGTGGAAGCAAATACTGTTATACAAGCCGTTTATGAGCAAGTTTTGGCACGTAATCCCGGGGAAGCAGAATTCCAACAGGCGGTAAAAGAAGTATTGGATTGTCTGGGGCCGGTACTTAAAAAACATCCGGAATACGTCGAGTCCAAGATTCTTGACAGGATTGTCGAGCCGGAAAGGCAGATTATGTTCCGTGTACCATGGCAGGACGACAAGGGTAATATTCATGTCAACCGTGGATTTCGGTTCGAGTTCAATAGCGCACTTGGTCCATACAAGGGTGGCCTTAGATTCCATCCGACCGTCAGTGCAAGTATCCTGAAATTCCTCGGATTCGAGCAGGTCTTTAAGAACGCTCTTACAACTCTGCCAATGGGCGGTGGCAAAGGCGGCTCAGATTTTGATCCCAAGGGTAAAAGTGATAACGAAGTTATGCGTTTTTGCCAGAGCTTTATGACAGAGCTTTTCCGCCATATCGGTCCCAACACTGACGTACCGGCAGGTGATATCGGTGTCGGCGGTCGTGAAATCGGCTTTATGTTCGGCCAATACAAGCGTCTCCGCAATGAGTTTACCGGCGTTCTCACAGGAAAAGCATTGAACTGGAGCGGTTCACTCATTCGTTCTGAAGCAACCGGATACGGCTGTGTGTACTTCGCTGAAGAAATGCTAAAGACCCGTGGTGAGAACTTCCACGGTAAAGTCTGCACCGTCTCCGGTTCGGGAAATGTTGCGCAGTACACCGTGGAGAAACTCAATGAGCTCGGCGCAAAGGCTGTCAGCCTCTCTGACTCCAACGGCACAATCCATGATCCTGAGGGAATACACGCTGATAAACTCGACTTTGTCATGGAATTGAAGAACGTGCGCCGAGGCCGAATCAAGGAATATGCCGATAAATTCGGCGTTGAATATCTCGAGGGCAAACGCCCCTGGGGAATTAAATGCGATTGTGCCTTCCCGAGCGCAACTCAGAACGAGATCGATGAAGACGATGCAAAAACACTGCTCAAGAATGGCTGCACTCTCGTTGCTGAGGGCGCCAACATGCCGAGTACACCAGAGGCAATTCATGAGTATATCACCAACAAAGTACTCTACGGCCCCGCCAAGGCTGCAAACGCCGGCGGCGTTGCTACTTCAGGCCTGGAGATGTCGCAGAACTCGCTGCGTCTTTCTTGGACGCGTGAAGAAGTCGATGAGAGGTTGCACAACATTATGATTGCAATCCACAAGCAATCCTACGAAGCCGCTGAAGAATATGGTCAGCCGGGCAACCTTGCAATGGGAGCAAACATTGCGGGTTTCGTCAAGGTCGCTGATTCAATGCTCGACCAGGGCCTGGTGTAAAAAAAAAAGCATGCTATAGACCACAAAGGGTGCTTGCCTTAGCAAGCGCCCTTTTTTATTGCGTAACTTCATAGATGCCATTACAATTTGCTGCGATGCAAAAAGACGTGGACATAAACAAAGTTGCTCGCCAGCATCTTCAGATGGATGAGTTTTTTACAGGCGGATTTGTAATAAAGGGACAAAAAGTCATGCAGGAGCAGGCAGAGCCCAAAGAATCAATCATCAACTCGTCAGTTGAACTTGAAAAGGTGGCTGAAGAAGTTCGCCGATGCTGTAAATGTGGCCTGGGGTCATCGAGAACTAATGCCGTTCCGGGTGAGGGCGACCCGAACGCCCGTATAATGTTTGTTGGAGAAGCACCTGGTGCCGACGAAGATGCACAGGGCCGACCTTTTGTCGGAAGAGCCGGGAAACTGCTGGATAAGATAATCACAGCCTGTGGACTGAAACGCAGCGATGTCTTTATTGGCAATATCCTGAAGTGTCGCCCGCCGGAGAATCGCGATCCGACCGCCGAGGAAATAATAAGCTGTCTGCCATATCTTCAAAAACAAATTGAGATAATAAACCCTGAGATTATTGTAGCTCTGGGTGCTCATGCCGCCAGGACATTGTTAAACACCAATAAATCGATTGGCCAAATGCGAGGGCAATTTCACGAATACTATTCCGGCCTCGGCAAATCACCTATAAAACTCATGCCGACATACCATACTGCCTACCTTTTGCGTAATTACTCACAGGAAAACCGCCAGAAGGTCTGGGAGGATATGAAGAAGGTCTTGGCCGAGCTTGGCCTGTCAATCCCGGAACGGGGAAAAAAATAATCCCCCTTCACGCACTAAAAAACAGCTTTATGGCCGTCTCCCCCCTTATGAAAAACCATAAATCCCCCTCATAAATGCGTTTTTCAACAAAATAATGGGCTTTTTCAAAAATTACCTGCTCCAGCGAAGAAATCTTAAAAAAAAGTAAAAAAATTTGATTTTTTTGTTGACTCCGCTGCCGTACTCACTGTAGAATAAGGCATATTGGAGAGGGTGCGAAGGTGTATATACACCTCGTTGACCCTCGTATTTGACAATGAGACATGGCTTTGATTAGTAAAAGGAATGGGTGAAAAAATGAAAAGAGACCAGAGGAGTACGATGAAGTCAGCACTAGTTTTCTCAATCATTTCAATCAGTATTTTACTTGCAAGTTCTGCACAAGCAGCCTGGGTTCCCCTAACTGGTGATTTTGTCTCAATCAGTTCTATACCTACTGGTGGTCTGGAAGTAGGTGACAAACTATTTTCAGGCTTCGAAGTGACAGGTATTGCCTCTGGAGGTCCGCCTACTCCAAGCGACGTTACAGTATTGGTACAGGGTGGCCAGAACGACGCAACTGGCGACTATGGTTTGAGATTCCGACTTTCCTGGATTGCCGGCTCCGACGACCTTATTAACGCCGGCATAAACTTCAAAGTCTCTATCCTTCCCGGTTACGACCCGTATTTTATTACCGACGCTACTTTGTGGCTTGCAACAGCCAGTGCCGCCGGTACGGGCCTGGTCCAGGCTACAGAAAACATCTATGATGCTGATTTCTTGGGAAAATGCATCGGTTCATTGGGCACATCTTCAGAAGCGGATGACTATGGTGATTTTCTGATGGATAGTAGTCTGCTTTGCGGAAACGGTGGGGTACCCATACAAATGAAAGATATCTGGGTCCGCACAGGCATTGCTGTCCAGGGTGGCTCCAACGGTTCTGCCGGCCTTCACGAAGTCTTCATGCTCTACAGCCAGGTCCCTGAGCCAGCCACAATAATGATGCTCGCTTTGGGTTCATTAGCTTTATTAAGAGCACGTAAAAGATAATTTTATCGGTATAATTATAAAACAAATCCAAAGGCTGTGAGATGACTCACAGCCTTTTTCTTTTGCCCCTAATTGATAATACTACGCAATCCAACTATTCAAGCCACTTACTTTAATCCTCAAAGCACCTTCAGATGTTTGAAATGAATTGAAATTACCAATTATCGACCTTTTTTCATATCCTTGGATTTTTACAGCCCGGCGATTCCG
>JAUWLI010000313.1 GCA_030613765.1 Phycisphaerae bacterium | reverse complement strand
GATGATGTCCCCCAGTCGCTGGTGCATAACCTGGACCGTTCCAGTTGGGCGATGGGGGACAAGGCCCCCGCGAAATGTCACGGTATGGGCGGACGGTCTTCGATGACCGAGCCGATCTACGGAGATGTGTTCGACCACCATTCGGTCGTTTACGAATTCGCCAACGGCGTGCTAATCTACGCCTTCTGTAGAACTACGAACGGATGCCACAACGATTCTTCCAGCGTCGTGCTTGGCAGCAAAGGCAAGGCGAACATAACGGGGTGCCGGATATGGGGCGAAACAAACTGGCGCTGGAAGGGAAGATGCAACCCTTATCAGAGAGAACACGATGTACTCTTTAAGGCGATTCGCTCCGGCGAGCCCGTCAATAACGGTGACTACATGTTCCGCAGCACAATGATTACCGTGATGGGACAAATTTCCTGTTATACCGGTAAAGAGGTCACATGGGAGCAGATCAATAAGTCAGACTTCTACCACCCGCCCAAGCCTGAAGATTGCCACGATGATATGGAACCGCCTGTCAAAGCCGGTGCTAATGGCAGCTATCCTGTGCCCAAACCGGGTTTTACAAAAATGATTTGAGCAGAAAGACACCTGCTATAAATCCGCGTCCTGTTAAGTCTACAGGATTGTGTAAACAATCGGCGTATTCGGACGCCTCAGCATAACGGGCGTAGAGCTTAAGACTAATGAGGTTCATATGAAACAAGAAAGACAAGAATTCTTGTCAGACTCCGGAACAAAGACAAAAAAGCTGAGAGTGCTTGCCATCGTGGTAATACCATGTTTTTTAGGATTCGCGCTGCTTCATTTTAGTACTGATGCTCAATGGCTCCTGAGGACAGCCGACGCAGGGAGCAAACGGTCCGAAACCAAACAGTCCTTTTGGCCCCAGTTTCACGGGCCTAACCGAGACAACATCTCTACCGAAAAAGGTCTTTTGAAAAAGTGGCCCGAGGAAGGGCCTGCCCTACTCTGGACAGCTAAGGGACTGGGACATGGGTATTCCACCGTATCGATTGCGTCTGGAATGATTTATACAGCCGGCAGCATCGAAAAAGAGACTATAATCACCGCCCTGAATATGGATGGCAAGGAATTGTGGCAGGTGAAAAACGGCAAAGGCTGGACCGGAGACCGCCCCGGCACCCGCGGAACCCCAACCATTAACGGGGACCGGCTCTACCATGAAAGCCCTCTTGGGGATGTTATCTGCCTTCAAGCCAAAACAGGAAAGAAGATTTGGGGGGTCAATATCCTCGATAAGTTCAAGAGCAAGAATATCAATTGGGCCTTGTCTGAATCGCTGTTAATCGATGGAGATAACGTTATATGTTGTCCGGGAGGACCTCAAACCTGCATGGTTGCACTGAACAAGAATACCGGGGCAGTTGTTTGGAAAGCAGCCAGCACGAATGAGCCGGCGGGTTACGGCTCGCCGATTGTCGTTGAGTATAAAGGACTGCGAATCATCCTCACGCTTACCCTAAAAGGCATGATAGGAGTGAATGCCGATACCGGGGAACTTCTGTGGCATGTCAAACACGTTTCGTATGCGGATGAGAATGTCTTCACTCCCATCTTTGACGATGGGCACGTGTTTATCAGCAGTATAAAGGCAGGTTCGGTCAAGTGGAAGATTAATGTCAAAGACGGTAAGGCGTCGGTTGCAGAGATATGGCGCTCAAACAAACTCGATAATCACCACGGAGGCGGCGTATTAATAAATGGTTACATCTATTCATCAAGCTGTATCTACAATAGAGGCAAGTGGATATGCCTGGACTGGAAAACCGGCGAGATGAAGTATGCAGAAACGGGGGTCGGTAAGGGTTCGCTGACTTATGCCGATGGATTGCTGTACATGTTAAGCGAAAACCGTGCTGTAGGACTTGTTCAGCCGACTCCTAATAGTTACGGACTAATCAGCTCGTTCGAGATTCCCAAAGGTGGAAAAGGCAGCAGCTGGGCCCATCCGGTGGTCTGCGACGGCAGGCTGTATATCCGCCACGGCGATTTTCTTTATGCATACAGTGTGCGCTGAAAACAGCCAGCTTTAGTTGCTACTATTTTTCAGTATCCTGTAACCTTAGCTATGCAATCACCACTTCCTGCACGCCGGCCGACCATTTATCCTGGAGCACAATTTCGATTTTGATACAGTTAGTTTTCACCGGTTCAAAACTAACCTTGTTGAAAGTGTCCTTTCCTGTACGATATGGGGCATTGTTGTCTACCGGTTTGAAGTTACCTTCGGCATTGCGATACAGCACTTTCCAGGATTTGGGCACACGGCACGCGCCTCTTCCGGTGTCGTCGAACCAGTAGACTTTAACGCTGGAGATTTCATGTTTTTGATCCCACTCAAACTGAAGCCATTCGGTTTTGTTTTTGTGAGGCCAAAAATCCAGTTGCAACGCCGATGAGTCAGATGAGCTTTGCGGCAGAATCTGGTCCTTTATTGCATCCAGAGAAACGTGTACGAACGACGCTGTGGTTTTGCTTCTGTAGGTTAGTGTATCTGCCGGTTCCGGCCTGGCAGCCTGTGGTTTTCGAGCCGGCCACACGGTCATCCGGCCTCGGCCACGATGGGCCCAGGCGTAATACGGAATAGCAGTGAATTGCTTTTTCCCGGCTGGCACTATATCGCCGTCTATCGTGCGTTTGGCCAGCCGTGCCGTACCGGTAATCACCATGACACCGTTTAAGAGGTCCGACCTGTATTCGGTCTTGAGCTTCGCATCGTCCGGGATAACCAGGTTCGATACTTTGCCATCGTTGTCCGGCCATTCAAGGCAAAAAACGAGGGGGCCGCGTTGAAGGGCCACCCTGTCTCTATCGGCTTTAACGTTCGGATGGGCGATGACTCGTCGGATCGGCATCGGCAGGTTCATCTCGATAGTATCGCCTTTCTGCCATTTGCGCTCGATACAGGCAAAGCCTTTCTGAATGTTTAGTGATGTTGGTTTGCCATTGACTTTCAACTCAACTGGCTCATTCATAGTCTTGTGGAATTTGTAGAGGTCGCTCGGCACGGGCTGGTTTTGAGCCCATCCGGGTATACGAACGTAAATGGCAAACGTATCGCTTTTTTCCGGCTCAACGCTGATGTTCACCGCTCCCTTCCACGGATACTGGGTTTGCTGAGTAAGCTTGACCTTGTTGTTGTTGGTTTCAATCGCAGCATCGCCGCTGATAAACAGGTTCACATACACATCATTGTTCTTATGGGCATAGGTGTAACCCGGCACCGATGGGACGAACCGAGCGACATTGGATGGGCAGCACGCACAGCCAAACCAGGGGCTTCGGGCATGTTGACCGGTGGATTCGAGCGGGTTCGGATAGAAAAAGCGGTCGCCTTTCATCGAAATTCCCGACAGCGCGGCATTGTACAACACTCGCTCCAATACATCGATGTATTTGGCGTCACCATGCATCAGAAACATGCGATGGTTCCAGAAAATATTGGCAATCGACGCACAGGTCTCGCAGTAAGCCGTCATATTGGGCAGCTCATAGGCTCCGCCGAAACCCTCATGTCCGCCGGCCGCCCCGATACCACCTGTGACGTAAAGCTTGGTGTCGACAACATCTTTCCAAATAGTGTCAATCGCCTTGACATATTCCATGTTCCCGGTCAGTGCGGCCACATCCGCCATACCCGTATACAGGTAAGCAGCCCGCACCGAATGGCCAAGGGCCCTGGTCTGCTCGGTGACGGGTTTGTGGTCCTGCGAGTACGTTCCATAAAGCCCGCCATCACCCTTTGG
>JAUWLI010000024.1 GCA_030613765.1 Phycisphaerae bacterium | reverse complement strand
AATCCTGCATTCGTCCACTTTTACCTTTGTAACCTCTAAACCGAGGATAGCGCCGACATTCTCAAGGTTCAGCCGGAAGAGGACATCGAGGATATTATCCACGATTAGTGGAGATTCTGCGGCAGCCAGGATTGTGTCATTCAGGCATAGATTCACTGTAGCTGCATTAACGTCAGCCACATTCACATCTGCCGGCAGCTCAATAAAGGCCCTGAGAAATTCATCTTTTGGCTTCCTGGGCTTTTTGTGTGCTTTGACTTTAACTTCAAAGATGTCGGGGTCAAGGTCAATATTGGCATCAATCACCGGTTGTTGTATGATGGTATAGTTTTTAAGTTTAAAAGTAACTTCTTTCCCCTCGGATAGTCCACTACCAGGGATTACGAATTTAATAAGCCCAACATTTGGGGCCAGGTACTCACCAAAAGGATAGTAGTCAGATTCAGGTGTAGAACCACCCAATTGAAAGTTGACACAGTCAGAAAATTTTCCCGCAGGAACATCACAAACAACACCCGTTTGTCTTATTCGACACCATCCTACCATGCCACCAGCATACCATTCATCACCGGTGAAGTTATATCGAATTATATTGTCCCCGACCGAACGATATGTTAATATTGTGTTTTCGATTGGATCATACCTAAATAATACATTCTTTACGACTATTATGTCTCCATTAGGAAGAGGAGGCCCTATGTAAAAATAATTATCAAACTTATAGTACGTATTCTCATCAATCTCTTCTGTGCCGATAATGGTAAAAGTAAATTCCTCTATTGGAGGAGGAGGGGGCCAAGGAGGAGGTGGAGGGGGTGGAGGCTCATTTGGATCATTTGGTTCAACAAAATAATTAGTGTATGTCCATGAATTACCCACATTAAGCGGAAAGTACCTTTTAGCCAGAGATGCCCTCGCCTCTTTCTGGTATCCTGACAAAGGCAAACCAAAAAGCATTATGGTTGCCGACAGGATCGTTATAATTTTAGTTTTCATAATTGGTCTACTTTCCGAAAATGATGTTTTCGCTACCTCAATCATTATATTAAAAATAACTGTTTCATTCAAGCTTTTTTGGCTGCATTTACGGCAATTCCAGCCAGAAAACGCTCTTACGCTCCTGAAAATCAGCCAAAGAATCCGAGGTGTCTATATATATGCCGTTTCTGAATTACAAAATGTTGATGTTTTTACCCGTTTTTTTCAAAATAAATAAAAACTCAGAAATGGGTATCAAGAAGAAGAGTGGCTGGCTGATGCGGCGGATTTGTTGGGGGAGATATACTCGGTCAGGGGTGATAAGGCGAAGGGGCTGAAGTGGCTTAAAAAGAGGTTGGGTGCAGGAAGGAGATTTTGGACCCGAAGGTTAAAGAGACGGAGGGGAGGATTAGAGGATTTGAACAGAAGAAAAGTTGAGCAGTAGAGCTTAGAAACACTGGTTCCCTGCCTACCGGTTCCCTGTCGAAAGCCTACTGGATCCCTGCCTAGAGCATGCAGGGATTGGCGCAGGCGGCGGAAAACAGACAGCACAGGGCTGGGGGCTATATAAAAGGACGGAAAGATGATTGCAGTCTTGTTTTTCGAGCAGATGACCGCCTTTTACCCAGCCATACTATAGTGCATTATCGGAATCAAAAAATGGCAGATTTGTTTGATTTTTTTCTTGACGAGCCGCGAAAAATTCTCTATCCTATATGAAAGTTTGCCGATGATGAATGAGATTGCGGATTGTCCCGTATTCTTGGCGATGGTTTTTATTACTTCGTAAAGGGATCCGCAAGATGGAAAAGGCTTGTAAGTCTTTTTCCAAACGGCAGTTAAGTTGCAAAGACGCTTTTTAGTGTCCGTTTTATATAGCAGATATTACTTGTGATTCGGCCCCAAAAGATGCTAAAAAGTGAATTTTAGAGTGAAACGAAATGTGCTTGAATGAAGCATTCGCTTACCAGCGAGATAATGCTGGTATTGAGTATAAAATCAACATATTGCTTGGGAAATATACACACTTCAATGCTCAGAAGCCCGTAATTAGAACCGGGATTTTGGGCCCGGATAGTTGATTGTACGCTCTGGCGAAACGGATTTCGTAATTCACAACCATTTCTTTTGCACTTTCCTGCCGGGTTAACCCGTAATCTGTTTTCATTGACGGGTGTTTTTAACTCTTTAATAACTACGAGAGAAAGGTAGAGATTATGGATACCATAGTCATGGGCGTAAGTATAGGGCTGCCCGCTGTTTTAATATCGATAGTTACCTTTGTTCTGGGAATAAGCCTAGCTGCTATAGTGTTCCAGATGGTTTCCAGGGCCAGGTCCAAAACTTTCGAGCAGGACCTTGAGCGGCAGGTTGAAGGTGCCAAAAGAGAAGCAGAGAACATAATCAAGTCGGCCCAGATAGATGCCGCTGCGGAAACGATCAAGAAAAAAGAGCAATTCGCATCCGAGTCCAACAAAATGCGTTCCAAATTGAACGAGACCGAAATGAGATTGAGCAAGCGTGATGATATCCTCGATCGTCAGGCCGAACAGCTCCAGCAGCGTGAGAAGAAACTCAAACAGCAGGAAAAAGAGGCCGAGAAGAGAGTACACAATATAAACATCAAGGAAAAGCAGATATCGGTTTTGATGACACAGCAGAAAAACCAACTTCTCAAGATCACGGCAATGGACATCGAAGCGGCGAAAGAGCTGCTCTTAAAACGTCTCGAAGATGAGTGTGAGCATGAGATGTCAGCATTGATTCAACGTAAGCTCGAAGAATGTAACGAGACTTCTATTGAAAAATGCCGAGAAGTTATCAGCACTGCGATTCAGCGCTATGCCGCTGAACAGACGTGCGAAGTATCTGTATCAACCGTCGATATTCCGAATGACGATATGAAGGGCCGAGTTATCGGTAGAGAAGGTCGCAATATTCGGGCATTTGAAAAAGCTACTGGCGTTGATGTCATCGTCGATGACACTCCCGGAATGATCGTAGTAAGCGGCTTCGATCCTGTCAGGCGTGAAGTTGCCCGCCTTTCGATGGAACGTCTGATTCAAGACGGACGAATACATCCATCCCGCATCGAGGAACTCGTTGCCCAGACCAAAAAAGAAGTCAACAATAAATTGTTACAGATTGGCAAAGACGCTTCTGTCGAGACTCACGTAAGAGGATTGAGCAATAAAGTGCTCAGTTTAATTGGTGCTTTGAGCTTCAGGACAAGTTATGGACAAAATGTGCTTCGCCATAGTGTTGAAGTTTCTTATCTGTCACAGGTTATGGCCGATGAGCTTGGCCTTGACGGCTCAATAGCAAGGCGTGCGGGACTGTTGCACGACATCGGCAAAGCTATTGACCATGAGGTTGAAGGCAGTCACCCGGTTATAGGCAAAAATTATCTCAAGCGTTTTAACGAGTCTCCAATCGTTCTAAATGCGGTAGAAGGACATCATGGCGATATTCCGGCGGACAATCCCTATACTCCTCTGGTTGCCGCTGCTGACGCAATTAGCGCTTCCCGTCCCGGTGCCAGAAGAGAAACTCTGGAAAGATATATCAAACGTTTGGAGAAGCTGGAAGATATAGCCAGTGGCTTCAAGGGAGTTGAAAATGCATATGCAATTCAGGCCGGTCGGGAAATACGCGTTATTGTCGATGCAGAGAAAGTCAGTGATGAATCTGCAATGAAAATTGCCCGTGATATTGCCACCAAGATCGAAGGTGAGATGACCTATCCCGGAGAAATCCAGGTTACTCTTCTGCGTGAGGTTCGTTGTATAGAGTACGCCAAGTAACAAATAGTGGATGTAATTTATGAAGCTGAATATACTTTGTGTTGGTGACATAGTGGGACGTCCCGGCAGACGAATCATAGCCGACAAGATAAAGTCACTGGTTAGAGAGTTGGATATCGATTGCGTGATAGTCAACGCAGAAAACGCCGCGGGCGGCTCGGGCCTAACACCCCAAATCTACAACAAATTGCTTCGTTATGGCGTGCACATGGTTACATTAGGTGACCATACTTACCGCAAAAGAGATATAATCAAAACGCTGGAGACATCAGATAATATCGCGCGTCCTGCAAATTATTCCGAGCCGGCGGCCGGCAGTGGTTTTGGAATTTACAAAACCAGTAAAGGACCAACTGTAGCAGTTGTTGTATTGATAGGCCGGCTCTTTATGAAGCCGGCTGACTGTCCGTACAATACTATTGATAGAATATTACCTCAACTGAAGCAAAAGGCCGATATCATAATCGTTGAATTCCACGCCGAAGCAACCAGCGAAAAGATCGCGATGGGCTATCATCTTGACGGTCGCGTTAGCTTATGTTTCGGCACTCATACGCACGTTGTAACCGCTGACGAAAGAATCATGCCTAAGGGCACTGCCTATATTACTGATATTGGTATGACAGGTGCACACGATTCGGTACTCGGGCGGGGGGTTGAAAGCGTCTTGAAGTCTTTTAGAACACAGATGCCTTTTCCGTTTGAGATAGCGACCGGCAATGTGAAAATTAATTCAATCCTTGTTACCGTTGACAGCAACACGAAAAAGGCTGAACGTATCAGGCGAATTACAATTGGCGCCGATGGCGAAGATTCCACAAATTATGACAGTGACGACGGCAGGCCGGAATACTTCAATAACAACTTCTAATAATTGCATCCTGCACCCTACAAAAGATTGGTATAGCTTCGATTTTTGTGCTTTTCCCGAATCTACCGTTTTATGTTTTCCGCATTTAGCTACACTCTCAATGCAGCAAGACAGGTCATTTCATTTGCCCTATTTTGTAATGAGTTGTAAAATAATAAAAATAATTCCTTGCAAAAACGACTTTTATTCGTTAGAATGAAATAGGAAATTAGGATTAATAAGTGAAGGCAGGCCCAAAGCCCTTATAATATTCTTGTTTGTCATCATATAAAACTGATTCATTTCATACCGACCTTGCCTTCCGATGTTAGTATTTTCTTCCTTTTTAACGTGCTGTGTTTGTTGCCTGGGCCGTTGGATGGAAAACGAAGTACACAAGAAATGCGCAATTTGGGGAATCGCTTCAGCTCCGCCAGTGCGCAAAACAGACACGAATTACACAACCCGGGTACAGGTGCGTTGCCTGTAGCGTCTTAATATATTTATCATAAATTTTTGAAAGGACAAAAAATGAGAAGTAAGAAAATGTTTGTGTTAATGGTGATAGTGTTATTTTTGGTTAGCTTCTGGTCTTGCGAGTCAGCCTTTGCCGGGCGCGTTGTGGCCTGGGGATGGAACTACTATGGGCAGTGCGATGCACCTTCAGGCAGCGACTTTGTTGCGATTGCGGCTGGCGGGGAACACAACCTCGCTCTTAAGTCAGACGGTTCCCTTGTTGCGTGGGGGTACAACTACTACGGCCAGTGCGAGGTGCCTGATGGTAATGACTTTGTTGCCATAGCGGCTGGACACGACCACAGTCTGGCTCTTAAATCTGATGATTCACTCATAGCTTGGGGCTACAATGTACACGGCGAGTGCGACGTGCCGATAGGTAATGACTTTGTTAAGATTGCCGCTGGCGGTCGCCATTGTCTTGCTCTTAAATCCGATGGTTCTCTTGTCGCGTGGGGGTACAACCACTACGACCAATGCAACGTACCTGATGGTAATGACTTTGTTGCCATTGCGGCTGGTTTCTTTCACAGTCTGGCTCTTAGGGCGAACGGTTCGATGTCGGTGTGCGGCTTGAATAACTATGGACAGTGCAACATCCCTGATCCTAACGACTTTGTGGCGATTGCCGCAGGCCACGACCACAGTCTTGCTCTTAATCCTGATAGTTCACTGGCAGCCTGGGGCAGCAATGACTACGGTCAATGTAACATGCCTGCGGGTAATGACTTTGTTGCCATTGCGGCGGGCTATTACCACAATCTTGCCCTAAGATCAGATGGCTCGCTTGTAGCATGGGGCCGCAACGACCAAGGCCAGTGCGACGTACCTGCAGGTAACGACTTTGTTGCTGTTGCGGCTGGGAAGAAACATAGTCTTGCACTGCTCGAGGAGCCACCAACTGGACATCCCATAGCTGATACAGGCAATGATATAGTTGCAAGTGCCAATGAGCAGATAACCCTGGACGGCAGCAATTCCATTGATTTAGACGGCCAGATTGTCCTGTATACCTGGAAGAGGCTCCCTGATGAGGTGGTTATCTATTCAGGCTCGGAGCCTATCTGTCAAACCCGAGCATTAGGTCGTGCAGAAGAAGTTATTGAGTTAACGGTCACGGATAATGATTCGCTTATAGGAACTGATACTCTTATAATCATCAACCGAATTCTTCAACGTCTGCAGGAGCGGTTAGATAGCAAGGAGTTAGGTGACCTGAATTTAGACCGCAATGTAAATATGACTGACCTTGCTTTACTCGTAAGGGATTGGCTTCGTTAAACAAAGTGGCATGAGGCGTAAGTAATTGTAAGACTGCATAGGATTGTTTAATTGCACTCAATTCTGCTGCATCAAGGACTGCAATTTTACTCCTTGCAGCCTTTTTTCTTTTCCCGTCAAGCCCAATTCTAAAAATCCGCGCCAGCTCCGGGATACTTCAATAACAATTTCTAATAATTGCTGACTGCACTTTAGCGGTTTAGTTTAATGATCCACCTTCGACATCAGCTATGTCCACGGCTACACATGCCACCAGGAATCGCACTGCAGACTCGGTGTCGTTCGCGAGGTTCTCAAACTCATTTGCCAAAGGTTCTTCAATCACCCGGGGCCATGCAATTGGCAGGTCCTGGCCTACCTGCCTGTAAACAGTCCGAAGTTCCTGAATCGCAACAGTCATTTGTGCCGGGTTGGGTTGAATATTGTTTTGACCATTGGGCTTCATAACCATCAAAGAAGCCCCAGCCAGAACAATCAAAGCCAGACATGCAGCTGCCGCAGCAATCCACAATTTCATTCCCACTTTTTGTGTTTCCGTCCGTCGGGTGGGTATAGCGTTTAGAATGTGATCGTTGAGCCGGCTCGAAGTCCTTGAGTTTGAGATTAAGGCCTCACGTGTTAAACGTTCGCCCAATGATTGACATGTCTTGTAAAATTCCCTGCAATCGGTACAGTTACACATATGCTCCTGCATTATACCTGACGGCTGGTTATCCTTATCGGCCGTGTGGGAAATCATCATTCTAAACAACCAACAGACCATTATGCACCTTCAACTTTCATAAAAGATAATATTTCTTTAGAGGACGTATTGACCTGCACTTCGTTTTCTACATCCGCATTCTGTAATCTTTTTGCCAGATTTATCCTGGCCCTGTACAAAAGCACCTTCACATTGACCTGCGATTTTCTTAAAACCATCGCGATTTCTTTTATCGACATATCCTGTCCATATTTCAACCAGAGCGCCTGGTACTGATTCATGGACAGGCACCTGGCCAATGCCCACAGGCTCTGCCGGGTCTCCTTGTCTACAACCATCTGCCCCGGTTCCGGATCGGAGGACTCAATGTAGCCAACTTTCTGAAAAGAGCGTGACCTTCTGAAGTGGCTGTATGCCAAGCGCGCAGCTATTGTAAAAAGCCATGTCGAGAATTTCCATGAGCTTCGGTACCGCTGAATGTTCTCGTAGGCCCTGACAAACGATTCCTGAACAAGGTCTTCGGCATCCTGGAGATTGTTGGTTTTATAGCGCAGGAACTTGAACAGCCTGATTCCAAAACGTTCGACCAGTTCTGCAAAGGATTCCCGGCAGCCCTGCTGTGACCTCCGAGCCAATTCTTCGGCGCTGAGAGCCCGCAGGGTTTGGCGTTGAGGTAGAGAATCTTTTCCTACTGTGTTTTGCTTTCCTTTTGTTGGTTCTTTTGCCATTCTTCTTTTAGAAACTGAACAACCACTTCAGGTGCCGACTCAAAATGGACCTGAACCTTATTTTGTTCGCAGGACACTTTTACCTTTTTGGCCAGTTCGGCCAGGTTTGGCTGCTCTTCATTGGGCAGCGATACAAATGCGAGAATGCCCTCCAGCATCTGGGTTATTGCCTGGGCCGTTTCCTCTGACTTTGCTGTCAAGCTCAATTCGATATAGAATTTACCGTCAACTTCGCCAATGGCCAGACCAAGCTGGTCCGTTTGCCGAAATGCTGCCGCATCCGGGCCCTGCCCCAGCATTTCACCGACACGTGTTCCTACTGCCTGGAAAAAGGCCCCTTTTGCATCCAGTGCGGTTTGGTTAAAAATACCACCACCGGCTGCGTTCTTTGCCGAACCATTTAAGACATCCACTGCGAGTTTTACTGCTTCCAGTCCCGCTCCCATGACGATGAGATCATCTCGGTAAAAGCACCCGTACATCAACTCATTAGGGTCCTTCTGATTCTCATCAATCCATTGATGCAGCACTATGTTGCCATACTTAATATCTTTATATTCAGGATTCATGCGTAAAAGGGTCAAAATTCTTTCTTTATCGAAGAATCCATCAACCAGCACTACAGCCTTTTCGCGGTCTTTGCCGGTGCCGTAAAGCGTGACATCCCGGACATCGTCGAGCGGATGGAAAGAAAAAATCTGGGCAAAATTTGACAGATTCTCTTCAATCCCCAGATTGACCATCTCTGTTCTTATAAGCTGACCTATCTGTGTTTTCTTGAACTGCTGCTGGTTGGCGTGAACCACCCAGCTTGCACTACCGCTAACCTGCTCAATAACCAAAGGACCGGCCAGAACAGGCCCTCCTACGACCAAAACACTCGCAACTATTACCAATAGCAGCTTTTTCATAGTTTCAACTCCTTCTTATTCAACGTAATAATAACATTGTCTGCCCGAAAGTATACACTATTTTATCTATTTATACGCCGTGTGTAAACTAAAGGTTACACTCTCCTTTGATGAAGCCGGCAGTAACTGCGATTTTGGGTGCTTATTGGGCCGAAAAGGCTTGACTGAAATTCCAATAAGTAGTATATTGATTCATGAGATGTATTAGATTTTCCTATTTCAAGGAGGGCAAAAATGTGCGATTTGAGCAAAACTTTTGGCCTGATGGGGAACATCGCTGTATTGCTTGTTATCTGCTGTTTGGGAACAGTGGCTCAAGGTAAATACGGAGGGGGTAGTGGGACTCCGGAAGACCCATATCTGATTTACACTCCTGAACAGATGAATGAGATTGGGCTGAGTGGAAATCAGGTTGATTGGAACAAGCACTTCAAGCTGATGGCGGATATCGACCTGAGCAACTTTACAGGAACAGAGTTCAATATCATTGGAAGAGGCCGCTATGATTGTCTACCGCCGCCTTTTGGGGATTGTCAACTTGTTACTACTCCTTTTACCGGTGTATTCGACGGCAACGGCCATACGATTTCAAATTTCACTTATGAATTCACTGGCAACGAATTTGTAGGACTTTTTGGATGTGTTCTTGGAGAGAATGCACAGATAAAAAAACTGAACCTGAGTAATGTTGATATCGATGTGTATCATTACGATGGCGATTGGAATAAAGGTGCTGCTGGTTCCCTCATTGGACTATTAATCGATGGAACGGTTTTTGGTTGCTCGCAAGATGGCAGTGTTTCAGGATTCTTTATTGTGGGTGGGCTGGTGGGATTCAATAAATACGGAACAATCAGTCACTGTTGCTCAAGGTGCACTGTTTCCGGAAACCGATATGTCGGCGGGTTGGTCGGATGGAGTCATTATGGCACAATCTCCAACTGCTACTCGAATGCCTCTGCTGTGGGAGTAGTTGAGGTCGGTGGTTTAGTGGGATCCAGTTGGGGCACAATCACAGATAGCTATTCAACCGGCACCGTTTCGGGCAGCGACTATGTCGGCGGTTTAACGGGGCATAGCTTTGTCACAATCACAGATAGCTATTCGACCGTTAGCGTTTCAGGAGTTAGTTGGGTTGGCGGGCTGGTGGGAGAACATTATACAGGCATAATCGACAACTCCTATTCGACCGGCAGCGTTGTGGGGGCAAGTGATGTCGGTGGATTGATTGGGTACAATTATAATAATTTTGGAGAGATCACGGATTCATTCTGGGATGTCAATACCAGCGGCCTGGACTATAGCGACGGGGGAGTAGGAAAAACAACAGTTGAAATGCAGACTAAGAGCACTTTTACCGACGCCGGCTGGGATTTCGTGGGCGAGATAGTCAACGGGCCCAATGATATCTGGGATATTTGCGAGGGAACGAATTATCCGAAATTTGTATGGCAGATACCTATAGGCGATTTTCTCTGTCCCGATGGTGTAAATTTCTTCGATTATTCGTTTTTCGCAGGGCAGTGGGCCGAGGAAAACTGCGCTGCATCGAATGATTGCGGTGGTAGAGACCTTGACCTGCTTGGTTCTGTGGATATCAAGGACCTTAGAATCTTTGCTGATAACTGGCTGGCAGGTCTTTAGGAGCTACTATTTCAGGAACTGGTTGTGTGCTTTTTCTTGTGCTATTGTAGTTTCCGGGCCGTGGCCGGGATAGACTTTAGTGTCATCGGGCAGTGTAAAAAGCTTTTCCCTTATGCTCTTTATTAGCTGGGGCATATTGCCGCCTAAATCGGTCCGTCCGACGGAGTCGGCAAACAATGTGTCATCAGTAAAAACAATCCCTTCTTCCTCCGAATACAGGCAGATACCGCCGGATGTATGGCCCGGGGTATGGAGGACGTGCAGCTTTATATCAGCTTGCTCAATTACACCTTCCTCTTCAAGAAGTAAATCTGCCGGCCTGGTGTCGGATGCTCCGCCCATCAAAAGGCCGAAATTGCTCTGTTGGCCCGTTAGCATTTCTGCATCAAGTTTATGGATACAAACCTTTATGTCCGGAAAGCTTTTTCGTAATGCGCCAACACCAGCAGCATGGTCCGGGTGGCCGTGAGTTAGAACCACCGCCACAGGATTTAACTTATGCTGCTTGAGAAACTCGACAAGCTGGTCATCCTGGAGGCCAGTATCAATAACAAGGCAGTCTTTGGCAGATTCGGCGCCACGAAGGATGTAGCAGTTAGTTTCAAACGCACCCAAGACTAAATGGTCTATTTTCATTCGATAGCTTCCTAAAAGAGCAAAGATATAGCAAAAAAGCCTTTTTCAGTCAAGAAAGTCTTTGTACTTGACTGGCAGTCCTGAGTTTGCTATTGTTTTCGGGCCGTATCTCGTGGAGCTTAGAGACAGCAAAAAACGAGATACAAGAAAAGAGAAACGAGCAATGAAGGCTTTCAAGCGAATATTCAAATATGTTTGGCCTCAATGGCACCGGCTGGTCGTCATCGTAGTAAGTGCGATGATGATAGGCCTGCTCTTTGCGGTCAGTATAGGAACGATCCTGCCTCTTTTGAAAGTAATGATGGGCGAGGAAGGCTTGCACGGCTGGATCGACAGGCTTATAGCCCAGAACAGATACGATGTTAGTTTTTATGTTCCGGATAAGATAGATTTGTCTGACCCTAATAAGCGTGATATCGTGTATCATCTTCGTGTTACGTCTGTTAAAGCGGGGAGTCAGGCGGCCATCGCAGGTCTGGAACAAGACGACGTGATTGTCGGTGTGCTAAGTACATCCTCTGCTACAGACGCTGCTGGTAAGGTATCTTCAGCGAAATTGCTGGAGAAACTTGCTACTGCAGAGAGTAATACCGAGCTTTCGATTCTCTTTAAGAGGCTTAACGCCGATGGACGGATGGAGAGCAAGGAACTGAAAATAGCTACAGGACCGAAACCCTTCTATGCCGATTTTATCCAGCAGGCAATAGGCTTCGTGCCCCGAGAACAGAGCAGAGCAAATGCCAAAAAAGCGGTTATTTTTATCATACTGATGATGGCAGTGGTTACAGCGATTCGCTGCACAGCCAGGTTCTACCAGGACTATACCGCTCAGAAAGTTGTGGACACATCATTAGCTCATTTGCGTGAGGATATGTTTGCTCATTCGATGGATATTCCAGCCGGCTTTTTCACCGATAAAGGTACCAGTGATACCGTCAGCAGATTGATACGGGATACCACCCTTATAGGAAGCGGCATAAAAATTATCTTCGGCAAGGCACTTCGTGAGCCGCTCAAGGCCGTCGGAATGATAGGGATTGCAATGTTTATTGATTATAAACTGACCCTGATATTCCTGTGTGGTGCACCACTGGCGTTATACGCACTTAGCCAAATCGGCAGAAAAATAAAGCGTGCAACCAAAAGAACTCTACTTAGTTGGGGAAAGATGCTCGGCAAACTCCAGGATGTTATAAGTGCTATAAAGGTTGTGAAGGTCTATAACTGCCAATCGTACGAAAGGCGTAATTTTACGACAATTAGTCGCAAGCTGCTCAGACAGCAGTTTAGAATTGCAAAGCTGGCTTCGATTGCAGGACCCATTTTGGAAACGCTTGGTATGATAGCCGGCTCTGTCGGCCTGGTATTGGGGGCACAATGGGTTTATGAAAACAAGATGCAGCCGAGTGATTTCTTTGCATTGCTAATTGCGCTGGGGGCTACAGCGGAATCCTTCAGAAAAACAAGCGGTGTGTGGAACAAGGTCCAGCAGGCTAATGCTGCTGCAGAACGTGTGTATTCGGTCCTCGACCAGCAACCGGAAGTGGAAGTGCCGGACGCTTTTGAGCTTGCACCTTTGAAAGAAAAAATCGAATTCATAGATGTTGTATTTACCTATCCTCAGGCGGAGACGCCAGCCTTGAAGGAAGTTAATCTTTCTGTGCCGGCGGGGCATAATGTTGCTATCGTAGGGCCAAACGGCTCAGGCAAAACAACACTTGCGAACTTGATGCCGAGGTTTTATGACCCCGACAGTGGTCATATCCTGATCGACGGCAAGAATATTCGCGAAGCAACACTGTTCAGTTTGCGAAGCCAGATTGGATTGGTCACGCAGAATGTGGTTACATTTAATGATACTATAGCAGCCAATATTGCGTATGGCAGGCCTGGTTCAACCAGAGAAGAAGTGGTTTCTGCTGCAAAAGGTGCATTTGCCGATGAATTTATATCTCCGCTGCCGGATGGCTACGATACGGTGATAGGAGAACATGGTGCCGGCCTTAGCGGCGGTCAATTGCAGAGAATCGTGATCGCCAGGGCGATTATGAAGAATCCGGCAATTCTGATTTTCGATGAGGCCACAAGTCATATTGATGCCGACAGCGAAGCCAAAATTCACAGGGCCATCGAAAAGATTATGCAGGACAGAACGAGTTTTATAATCGCCCACAGATTCAGTACGGTTATTAGCGCAGATGTGATAGTAGTAATGAATGGTGGGCGAATTATCGCTCAGGGTCAGCACGATGAACTGATACGAACCTGCCCATTGTATCAAAGTTTATACGAGACACAGCTGGTAAAAGCATAGCCTCGTGATTTGTCGCTGAATACGCGATATAGACAGAATATAAGATAAAAATTCGTACTTTGATTTACATTTAAATGTTTATTTTACCGATTAAAATTAGATAATAGCCAAAGAGCACGGGTGCAAAAGAACAAATGGTGCTTTTGCATTTATGTGATGCTTATGACCTTGCTATTTTAGGGCTGAAACAATGAGCAAGTTTTTACAACAGGAAAAAGCACTCAATCTCTTTAAGAGGTATGAGGATAATCCGATATTAACACGACAAGATTGGCCCTACCCAATAAATGCGGTCTTTAATCCTGCAGCGGTCAAGTTGAACACGGAGACCCTTCTTTTGGTTCGCGTCGAGGACATGCGTGGCTTTTCACATTTGACGGTTGCACGCAGTTCTGATGGATTCACGAACTGGGAAATCGATTCCGGGCCAACCCTTGAAGCTGATCAAAATTCTCGTGAGGAAAAGTTCGGTCTTGAAGATCCTCGAATTATCTGGCTCGAGGAGCAGAAGCAATTCGCCATTACATATGTCTCATTTAGTGAAGGTGGTCCGGTAGTTTCACTGGCAATTACTAAAAACTTCAGTACTTTTGCGCGTCTGGGTTCACTTTTGCCTCCGGAGGACAAAGATGCCTGCCTTTTTCCTCGCAGATTCAGGGGACGATTCGCACTGATTCACCGCCCCATCGTTCGAGGTGAGGCTCACATGTGGATCAGCTTTTCACCAGATTTGAAACATTGGGGTGATCACCGATTACTGATTAGAACTCGTCATGCTTATTGGGACGGGCATAGAGTAGGTCTTGCTTGTCAACCCATAGAGACTCCGGAAGGTTGGCTTTTATTCTATCACGGTGTACGCATAACAGCATCCGGCTCAATATACCGCGTCGGCCTGGCCCTTCTGGATTTGGAGGAGCCATGGAGGGTGTTGCGTCGAGGTAATGAATGGGTCCTGGGTCCGCAGACTACTTACGAACGTGTCGGTGATGCTGATGATGTTGTATTCCCCACCGGTGCTGTTGTTCATAAGGAAACCGACCAGCTCCATCTCTATTATGGTGCTGCCGATTGTGTCGTCGCCGTCGCAACAGCTAATCTAAGCGATATCCGCGACTATATTATGTCCTGTCCGGAAGTGAATGAATAAACTGTCGACAATTTCATGGCGGTCAGCCTGAATCTTACCTGTGTTTATCACACTTTTTCGCAATAAAAAGGCCGACGGTGTTAATATTGGCTTTGGATCCGTTCAATACCGTTCACTTACCCATAATTCTGTGTAAAACGGAAAAAATGGGAGAAAAATGGAGAACCGGCTTGACTTTTCCGAATAGTTTATATAGTTTAAGATTTGACGGAGCGCGGTGGAAGCCTCTCCTGTTTTCTTTAAGGCTTTCCCCCAAAAAAAGGCGGTACTCTAATCGTCCTAAACGTAGCAGGAGGCTGAACAGTAAAATGTTAGTTTGTTGCGGCCGCGTGACAAAGCTATAGACACTCACAGTCGGTTTTCTGCTGCGAGAAGCGGTCGAACGGAAGGAGGTATAGACTTATACAAAAGAGGCGGTAGTTTTTTAGGGTTAATGAAATAAATTATGATAGTTTCTGGTAATTATTTTTTTAAGAAGGAAGGAGAAATGGTCATGAGGAATTTAATTTTCTGTTTAGTAGTCACTAGTTTGCTGGCCGGTCAGGCTTTGGCGCTGGAACTTTGGCTTGAGCCAGTAGGGACGTATTCGACGGGTCTCTTTGACGATAAGGGTGCTCAGATCATCGACTACCATGCGGCATCGAAGCGTCTTTGTATTACCAACGCCGGCGATGAGACGATCGACGTGGTAAGTATTCAGGAGGTGAACAATCCACAACTGCTGTTTAAAATTCCTTTGGATGGAGCACCACTGAGTGTGGGTGTCCATCCATACCGTGAATTGATTGCCGTTGCTATAGCGGGTGAGGAGACAACCGACCGCGGGACTGTCGAATTTTATACTCTTGATGGAGAGCTTTTGGGTTCGATAGTAGTCGGCCCGCTGCCCGATATGCTTATATGGACCAAAGACGGACGAAAGGTCCTGGTCGCAAACGAGGGTGAGCCCACTAATACCGAGTACGAGCCTGAAGGTGGCGAATTTGTCGATCCGAATGGCTCGGTCTCTATTATTACGCTCGGTACAGGCAAACCATTGCAACAGAAGGTTGAGAATGCTACGGTGGTTGAAGTAGGATTCGAGGAATTCAACGACAAGAAACAGGAGCTTCTTGATAAAGGTGTACGTATCTATGGTCCCGGAGCCACAGTTGCCCAGGACCTGGAGCCCGAGTACATCACGCTCAGCAATGGCAACAGATTTGCTTACGTTACGATGCAGGAAAACAACGCGATCGCAAAGATAGATGTTGTCAAGGCAGAGGTTGTTGATATTTTTGCAGTCGGCTATAAAGACCACAGCGTGGAGGGGAACGGACTCGATGCGAGCAATAAAGACGATGCCATCAATATTCAGAACTGGCCGGTATTTGGGATGTATCTGCCGGACGCTATCGATAGCTTTACAGTCGATGACCAACTATACCTGATCATAGCTAATGAAGGTGACGCGCGTGATTTCGAGGAAAAGAGGGTGGCTAAACTCGATCTCTCAGATGTGTTTGGTACTCCCGTAGAGATTGATGAGCTTCAAGAGAATGGGAATCTTGGTCGCCTCAAAGTTACAAAAGCATTTCCGGCAACAAAAGATGATCAGGGCAACTATACGAGCCTCTACTCTTATGGTGGTCGTTCCTTTACCATTCTGGACGCTGATGGGATTCTTGTGTTCGATAGCGGTGACCAGTTCGAGCAAATCACCGCTGAGCAATTACCGGATTACTTCAACTCCACGGATGACGAGACCGACTTCGATGACCGCAGTGATGACAAGGGCCCCGAGCCCGAGCACGTCGTTGTTGGCAAGATTTATGGACATACGATTGCGTTTGTCGGTATTGAACGAATAGGCGGTATCATGGCGTATGACGTGAGCAATCCGGCTAATCCGGTGTTCCTCGACTACGTTAATAGCCGTAACTTTGAGGAAGACCCGGAAAGTCCCGAGGCAGGTGACCTCGGCAC
>JAUWLI010000013.1 GCA_030613765.1 Phycisphaerae bacterium | reverse complement strand
ATCAGTTCTGCATACCTTTCGGCCAATGAGCAGAATCCGACGACACTTGTGAGGGCCGCATCGGTCTTAGCCGCATTGGATTTGATGGCACGCAAAAAAGAGGGATTAAAGCTTTTTGAGCATGCTGTTACCCTATCGCCGACATCGCTCGATGCACGCCTGGGTTTGGCTTCCACCCTCTATCAGACAGGAAATACCGAACGTGCGGAGAAGATCTACCAGGAATTGCTCAAACAATACCCAAACAACATACAAATTCTCAATGACCTTGCCTGGATTCTTCAAGAGGATTATCATAGTTATGCCGCTGCACTGGAACTGGCGAATAGAGGCTTAATCCTTGTACCCGATGAGTTGCATCTTCTTGATACAAGAGGGACTATTCTGTCGAATCTGCCGGACCGTCTTGACGATGCGAGGGACGACTTTGTAAAACTTGTAGAATTATCACCATCTGATACTCGGCAACATGCAAAGGCACTTCTACAACTGGGTCGTATTTGTGCAAAACTCAATGACTTTATTCAAGCAGAGAAGCATCTGAAGAACGCATTGGAGATTGACCGAAAAATTGACGTATTTACACCTGACGAACGGTCGGAGATCATGAGAATTCTCCAGAAAAGTGAGATGTAAGCTGTTAAAAAGTAATATGAGGAAGCTCCTGGAGGAGTCTATCATATTGAAGTAAAACCGGGATGGCTCTCGGCAGACAAAAATGTGCTTGCGGTTGAGTTTCATTTCTAATGGATAAAGAGTTCTGATGCGTGTTCCGTTTCACGGCTGATGGCCGAGACTGTATCCAATTGAAAAGGTTCCTACTAAGTTTTGTTGCGTTTATTCTTGGCGGTAGTTGCATTTAAAGGGACGCAATAGTGTATTAATCTAATTCTCAGGTCCCTCGCAGATCTGTTTATTTTTGTCCAGCAGGAACATTTATGAAGATACTAAATATAGTTGGTGCCAGACCAAATTTCATGAAAATAGCGCCGTTGATGGCTGAGTACAGCCGGCACGAGAGCATTCATGCAATTCTTGTCCACACGGGACAACACTACGACGACATAATGAGTAACTTCTTCTTCAGCGAATTGGGTATTCCCAAACCCGATATCAATCTGGAGGTGGGATCTGGCAGCCATGCCGTACAGACCGCCGAGATCATGAAGAGGTTTGAGCCGGTTCTCATCAACCATAAACCAGATGTGGTCGTTGTGGTAGGCGACGTGAACAGTACTATTGCCTGTGGCCTTGTGACGGTAAAATTAGGAGCCAAGCTTGTACATGTCGAGGCAGGACTGCGCAGTGGTGACAGGACTATGCCGGAGGAAATAAATCGAGTGCTGACGGATTCGATCAGCGATCTGCTTTTCTGTACCGAGCAAAGCGGGGTGAATAACCTTCTCAAAGAAGGAATCTCCCCAAAAAGAATCAAAATGGTCGGTCATGTCATGATTGATACACTATTGAGAAATAAGGAAAAAGCTGAGAAGTCAAATATCTTAAGCCTATTAAATCTTAATGGAAATAATTTTGCAGTCATCACTTTGCACCGTCCCTCAAACGTTGATGATCCCGTTGTTTTTGGGAGGATTCTTGATGCCCTTACAATCATACAGAATGATATGCCTGTAATTTTCCCCGTCCATCCTCGGGCCCGAAAGAACTTGATGTCTTGCTCGCTCAGTAAACGTATCGAAGAAATGTCTGGATTGCGTTTGACCAACCCTTTGGGGTACCTGGACTTTCTGAAATTGATGTCTAATGCAAAAGTGGTACTAACTGATTCAGGAGGAATACAGGAAGAAACAACTATTTTGCAGGTTCCCTGCCTCACACTACGAGACAACACCGAGCGCCCAATCACAACCGAACTCGGCACCAACCAGGTTGTCGGAACTAATCCCACAACGATTATCCAGGCCTATAGGCGAGTTGTGAACGGTGGTTGTCGTAAGCCCGTGATACCCCCACTTTGGGACGGCCACGCTTCCGAGCGCATTGTAAGAACCATTCTTGAAGAACTCTAATATTTGAAACTCTTTTCAACATCAAGTCGCTAACAACTGCGATACTTTTTACGGCGGCTGTTCTTGACTTTACCCACCTACCTCAAGAGACAATACCATCACCATTGCAAAAAGATGGCGTCGACAAGCTTCAACATCTTTTGTCATACGGAGTAATTACATTTCTTTTCATTCTATCGCTTAAGAGTTCGCCCTCCCTGCTCTAGGCTTTATTTCTTTTCTTTCCTGTTTCAGCCGTTGTTATTGTTGACGAAGCCGCGCAGTTTCTTGTAAACCGAACCTCGATTGTAAATGACTGGTTGGCCGATATCAGTATTAAGAGCCCATAATTTGATGCTCAAGCATTGATACTACACTCCTTTTCCTCATAAATCACACTCCTCTTTTTCTTGCCTTGTCGTCTCTCAGACATTTAGCAAATCTGCGCACACTGTAGTAGGTGCCATCAAATCCATATACTGCGATAAGAACTGCATTGGCAGAGGGAAGACTTTGTGAATTTTTCGCGATGGTCAATGGCTGCAAATGATCGAAACTAAAAAGGCTGAGAAATTGAGAAATTCTTAAGAACTATTGATAATATTAAAGGATGGTTTATGTTCCAAGGCATCAAATCCATTGAATTAAATCTGTTTATTGACGAACACAGCCGGGAGATCTATCCGTTAGGTCGACTTTGTTTCCGATTGAGCTTTAATTTCCTTGGCTGATTTAACAAAGGTAGGTCTTAAAATGAGAGTTTTTCGAGTATGGTACAAGAATCCCTGGTGTTAAGGCTTTTAATTTACCGAACAAAGATTGTACAGCCAATATGATTAAGGCTGATTTGGCTGGTGCCGGTATTGATTATGTTGACGATGCCGGCCGGTACGCCGATTTTCACAGTCTGCGACATACAACGGGAAGCTTGTTAGCTGCCAGCGGCGTACACCCGAAGGTTGCACAATCGATTATGAGACATGGTGACATTAATCTGACAATGTCCCTGTACACACACACCCTAAAGGGCCAGGAATCTGCAACTGTACAATCTTTGCCGGATTTTTCACTGCCGGGCAGGAAGAAACAACAAGCGATTGCTACCGGTACGGACGATGGAAAAAACTTGGCGCAAAACTTGGCGCTCTTTGATGGAAAATCTCGAACTTCCACGAATTATGATGGACAGGAAGCGGAAAACCAGGTATACTCAAAAAAATTGAAAAAGACGCTATTTAGGTCAAAAACAAAGGTTTTTACGCCAAAAAAGCAGGCTCGGGAAAAAATAGTGGGGAATAGTGTAACGGTAGCACGACTGACTCTGAATCAGTTAGTCCAGGTCCGAATCCTGGTTCCCCAAGTGGTTTCGATCAATTCAAACCCGTTGTTTTTTGCTGGCTGATTTTAGTGGAGGTTACATTATGACCAGGCTGCAAAAGTTATCAGGTCTCATTATCGCTGTTTCAGTATTACATTTAATCATAATAAGCTCCGGGTCATATGCACAATCGACCGCCGATCTTCTGATAAGAAACGCCAAAGTCATTACTATCGACAGGGACAACCGCTTCGCCGAAGCCGTTGCGATTAAAGGCGAGTTCATAATCGCCGTTACCTCAGACAGTGATATTGAACGCTATATTGAAAAGGCCAAAACCAAGGTTATCGACGCAAAAGGTCGACTGGTTGTTCCCGGCTTTAACGATGCTCATTGTCATTTCGAAGGCATCGATCCCGATTATATCGATCTGCGATATACAACAGACCCCAAGACTATTACTGAAAAGGTGAAGGAAAAAGTCGAGATGGCAAAACCGGGCGAGCTTATCAGCGGCGGTGCCTGGGAACATGAAATGTTCTATGACAAAAAATGGCCCACCAAAGAGCTCATTGACCCGGTCTCGCCGAACAATCCCGTTGTCCTTGGCCGTGCCGATGGTCACTCCGTACTGGTAAACAGTTACATCATCAAAAAATCCGGCATTACAAAAGACACACCCGACCCTTTCGGCGGAGAAATCCAGAAAGACGCCGTTACCGGTGAGCCAACGGGAATCTTCAGAGAAAAGGCTAAGAGCTTGTTGAAATATGGAGCTGTCGAGGCCAGGCCATCTCCTGAACAACAACGCCGGCGCCGCATCAGGCAATGGCAGGCCGCATTCGACAAAGCAGCCAGACTCGGAGTGACAACTGTGCAGATTCCTTCGGGCGGTTTTGAAATTTACCGGCAATTCCGGGATATGGGAAAGCTGACACTCCGTGTTTATGTTGGGCAGCCTCTGCCCGCCGACGAAAAACAGCTAAAACGTTACGTTGAATTGCGGAAAAAATATCCACTCGAAGATAACTGGATACGCTTCGGTTTTCTTAAGGGATTTATAGATGGCACACTTGGTTCGGGTACGGCCTTGTTTTATGAACCCTTCGTGGACCAGCCCAATAAAAGCGGTTTATCTATGATGACATATGACCAGCTCGAACGTCGTATCGCTGCCGCCGATAAGATGGGATTCCAAATCGGTATTCACGCGATAGGCGATAAGGCCAATCACTGGGTCCTCAATGCATTTGAAAAGGTTCGTCGGCTAAATGGCAGGCGCGACAGCCGTCATCGCATCGAGCACGCCCAGGTACTTGCCCTTGATGATATACCGCGTTTTGCCAAGCTCGCGGTTGTTGCCTCTATGCAGCCTACTCACTGTATTACCGACAAACGCTTCGCCGAAAAACGCATCGGACGCCAACGCTGCAAAGGTGCTTATGCCTGGCGCCGCTTGCTCAGTGCAAATGCGAAAATTGCTTTCGGCACTGATTATCCTGTTGAGCTGCTCAACCCGCTTGAAGGCCTCTACGCTGCGGTTACACGCAAAGACCGTGCCGGTGAAGCCGGTCCCGGCTGGTTTCCTGACCAATGTCTTACTATGGAGGAGGCTATCGAGCTATATACTCTCGGTTCTGCACACGCCGAGTTTACAGAAGACCGTAAGGGCTCCATTAAAAAGGGATATTTAGCCGATATGGTCATCTTCCGTGACGATTTAATGACGATTCAGCCGGAAAAAATAATGAAAGCTCCCGTGGATTATACCATTGTCGGCGGCAAGGTCGTCTATAAAAGAAAAGGAGCTGACGGAATTACCAGCCGACCTCAGCGACAATAGGGGAGTATTTTGCCTCTAAACAATCCGGTCTTTATAGACGCCACGGTATCCGCATGGGTCGGCCGAGCATTCTGGCTGCGGCCGGGTCTTCGATTATCTTTTCAGATCTCGCGTCCCAGCTGACCTTTCGCCCGACTATCATAGCAATATTACCCAAATGTGCAGGAACTGCCGAACGATGCCCCACCTCGACTCTACTGATAGTTTGTGCTCGTGTCTTCACGCAGTCGAGAAAATCCCGCCGGTGTCCCTGGCGGTGGTCACCCGATGGCTTGGCAAGGTGTATTTCGCCGGGCCCGATTTTTTCTTTTAGCAGTTTCTTCGGATTTGCATCAAGACCGCCTCGCGTGATATGCACCCACCCTCTCTCGCCGATAAACCTCACACCTTGTCGAAGGTGGTTATTGCTTGCAACACGCATCACAAGACCGTCGGCGTATTTACATTCAAAATCATAATCCACTGCCGCGTCCCACAAACCGTCTTTGGGGAATACGCCGGTGCCTGTAACCTCGGTTGGACCCGTCTCATCGCAGCCCATCCCCCAGTGTGCGATGTCAATATGGTGCGCCCCCCAGTCGGTCACCTGACCGCCTGCATAATCCATAATCCAACGAAAGTTCCAGTGACAGCGTTTTTCAGTGTAAGGTGCCCAAGGAGCCGGCCCAAGCCACATCTCGTAGTCCAGGCCCTCCGGCACCCGCTGGACAGGCTGAGGACTGATGCCATATACCGTCGGAACGCCGGGACCTTTGAAGCCCGGACCGATACCGACTTCCACCTTTTGCAGCTTCCCGATTCGCTCGTTCCGAACCAGTTCGCACCCAAACCGAAAGTGTGAAGTTGAGCGCTGCCAGCTTCCCGTTTGCCAGACGCATTTATAGCGATTGACCGCCTCGACCAAAGCTCGGCCTTCGGGAATCGTATAAGCAAGCGGCTTTTCGCCGTAAATATCCTTACCCGCCCGGATACCTTCGAGCGCGATGATGGCGTGCCAGTGGTCAGGCACTGAAATACAGAGCGTATCGACGTCATTGCGAGCGACCAGCTCCCGATAGTCACAGTACTCGGCGCAATCACTGTTATTGTAATGTTTGTTTATCTCCCCGACAGCCGCTGCTCGCCTGCTCGCATCGACGTCACATATCCCAACAATCTGGCAGTCCTCTTCCTGCAGGAATCCTTTTACGTGCCGCATCCCCATGCTGCCCATGCCAATGAGACCCAACGTCAGCCGATTACTTGGTGCTTCTCGCCCACTGCTGCCGAGAACCGACGATGGGAAAATATAAGGTGCTGCAACACCCGCTGCTACAGTCTTTAAAAACTTTCGTCGTGAGATTTTTTCGTACTGACCGTTCATTTCCTGCTGTCAAAGAGCCTCTATTATTTCTTGCCGGCCTCACGGGCCTCCTTAAGCATTTTTATCCAGACACCGACGTACTGCCCATGGTCGTGATACGTTCGCCCGCTCACAAGGTTCCCGTCCACAACGCACGCCTCGTTGACAAACATGCCCCCGCAGACTTCGAGGTCGAACTTACACTTTGGCACCGTCGCCATCTTTCGCCCCTTTACGCAGTCGGCATACGCCGGAATCTCGACACCGTGACATACACACGCGATGGGCTTGTTTTTCTCGAAGAAGTGACGCGTGATGCGCACCAGGTCCTCATCGTAACGCAGGTATTCGGGCGCCCGGCCCCCGGAGAAAAAGATACCTATATACTCCTCCGGGTCAACGTCCTTAAAAGCGATATCCGCTTGAATAGTGTAACCCTCGAACTCACGAGTAACCTGGCCGTCCCAGTCCGGCGGGATCTCGTGCAGAACCATATGGTACCGACGTTTCTCAGGCCCCGCCACCACAGGCTCAAAACCATCTTCCTGAACCCGGTAGTAAGGATAAAGGGTATCTACGGTCTCTGTGGCATCGCCGACAATAATCAGTACTTTATCCATCTTTTGCGTCCTTTCTTTCACTTCTCAGGCCGATTATAACCGATTCGCAAGTGCTTTACCAGTCGAACTCTGCGACGATAGGCGTATGGTCGCTCGGCCTTTCGACAAGACGAGGTTCTTTATCGATATAGCAGGCAGTTGATTTGTTTGCCAACACCTCCGTAGTCATAATATGGTCTAATCGCCAGCCAAGATTGCGTCTGAAGGAATTCATTCTGTAATCCCAGAATGTATATTGCCCCGCCTCCTTGCAGTGCATTCTGAACACATCCACAAATCCCCACGCCATTACCTTCTTCAGTGCCTTATGCACCTCTGGATGGAAACAAACGTGCCCCAACAAAACATCGGGATCGTAAACATCAATTGCTTCCGGTGCTATATTTAAGTCACCTGTCCACAGAACGGGGTCTGTTGGCTTAAAATTCTTCTTGAAATACTCACCGAGTCGCTCAAACCATTTGAGCTTGTATTCGAACTTCTCAGATTCGGGGCTATACCCTTGCGGAACGTATGTATTGACAATGACAATACCGTTGATTTCAGCCTTTATAAGCCGGGCCTCGTCTTTTGGCTCATCGGCAAAGCCGAACTCCACCTTTGTGATTTCACTTTTGCTGAAAATCGCTACACCGTTATACTTTTTCTGACCTTTGAAAACGTATTTGTATCCGCTTCCGTCAAACGCATCGCTTGGGAAATCCACGTCCTGGACCTTTGTTTCCTGAACACACAACACGTCCGGCTGATGTTGGGCCAGCCACCCAAGCACCACTTCCAGCCGCATACGTATCGAATTAACATTAAAACTAACAACTTTCATTTATTAATCCTTATAACACAAATTCTCACAAATATAACGCTTTTTCCAATGACCTTGTTTCTGCGTGTCAAAAACCCATAAATTAAATTTGGCAAGATTGTCACAAGCTTGCATAATTTTATTAAGATAACTGCCGTTTTTCTACCGATATCTTTATATATCGTTGCCAGGCTTAATATTATCAGTGGTAAAAGGAAGTCTGAGAATATGATTAGAAGAGTCCTTTTGGTAGTTGCTTTAGTTATTGTGGTCTTTTCACTGGTTGGCTGTCAGACTGTTCAGGGTCTGGGTGAGGATATCACATGGCTTGGTGAAAAATGTTCTGAGCTTGCGGAATAATAAAGCGACTCACCGGCCAAATAATTGATTTCGCCTTCTCCCACGGTTGTTGCCGGCAATGACCGTGCCTGCTCTCCATTTTCTAATCGGATTTATTTGAATGTGCCGGCTCCACTTTTCACATACCTGTAAAATCCGGCACTGTGAAAATGACATCACGTGAGTTTTTCGACCTGCCTTCTTTGGCCTCTGTCCTTAACGCGTATGCTTTTTATAGGTGCCACTATTTTTTTGATTGGTTGCTTTATGGTATTGGCTGGTGGGCGGGATTCGCTTTTACTGCTTTTGACCTTGTCGATTAAGGCATAGGTTTCCACTACTGCCAATATGCTCAACAGAAAGCTCAGTGTGCTCTCTGCGCCCTGATTGATGTTTACACCTTCCTGGGTAAGTCCGTCGTAACATCCTTTCGTTCGAAAGTTGTAAAGGGGAATATGCAAGTCGTTTTCGCCAAGGAACCAGTCAAAAGCTTTCCTTTGAAGTTTTAAGAATCTGTCATTGCCGGTAGCGTCATAGGCGGCCCTCAGCATCATAACCGTACTTACAGCTTCTATTGGCTGCTGGTCAAATGTCGCCTTTGTCAGGCCATGTTCATACCAGCCTTTGCAACCGACAAAGCTGAAGTGATCGCCGGTAAAAGTAGTTTCCAAAAGGAATTCGCATGTCTTGTCTGCAACTTCAAGGTATTTTTTGTTACCGAAAGTCAGGCTCGCAACATAAAGGGCGTGCGGCAATACCGCGTTGTCATAAGTCAGGGCGTCCTCGAACCATTGCCAGTTGGCTACACTGTTCTCTTCGTATTGAAGAACCAATCCATCTGCTGCGATTTCCAATTGTCGCTTGATGTCACTGGCTCCCGGGAACTGCTTTAGATAATCCGACATACCAAGTATCGAATACGCCATTCCTCGCGGATACTGTCTTCTAACGTGTTGCACCGACTTGTCAAAGCTGTCTTTGATAATAGATAAATACGATGATGCCGGTGGCTTTGCCATCACTGTTCCAAATGCCCACAGCACTCTGCCCAGGGCATCATTGAGTGGTTCATCCTTTTGCCAGCTTCTGTCGAAATTCATAAAGTTTTTCACCGTGCCGTCGCTGTTTTGCGAATGCAGGATAAAAGAAAGATATATATCGAAAAGTTCAAGTGCTTTCGGCTGGGGATACTGAGAGTAATAGTCCGCCATTGCGATTAAGGCCCTCGCGTTATCGTCCGTGCAATAGCCATATTCGCGATTTGGTACCGTAAATGTGGCGTGTTGAAACATACCTGTATCGTCCGTTAGCTTCTTAAGGTGGTCTAAAGATGGCTCAGGTACTTCAATACTTGATATAGTTTCCGCTACTGATAGTGGAGTTTTAGTTTTAATGCGAACTGGCAGACGTTTGGCACTGAATAATTTCCAGTACGCCTGACCGATTTTAGGCCAGGTCCGGGATCGACCGTATTCGTATGCTCGTCTTCGCAATGAATAATAAAGCGAGTTTTTCTTAAGTATTTCTATTATTCCATCAGCTATTTCTACCGAGTTACCGAATTTAACAAGTTTGCCTCGGCCTTCAGCCAAAAGCTCCATGGCGGCCCAATAGGGGGTCGAGACTACCGCTTTGCCTGTCCCCACCGCAAAGGATAACGTACCGCTCGTCAATTGTTCTTGATTGAGGTAGGGCGTCACATAAATATCGGCTGCGCAAAGGAAGTTATGAAGCTCTTCGTCATTCACGAACCTGTTGTGAAAGATTACGTGTTCCTGCAAACTTAATTCTTTGACCATCCGCTGCAGGTTGAATCTGTAGGATTCACCTTCGTGTTTTAATACGGATGGATGCGTCATGCCAAGAACTATGTAAAGAATGGTTGGCTCAGCCTCGATTATACGCGGCATTGCCTTAAGCATAACTTCTATACCCTTGTTCTTGTTAAGCAGCCCGAAAGTCAAAATAGTTCTGCGACTTTCCATGCCGAATTTATGCTTGTAGTAGTTGCTGTCCACGAACGGTAAATCCGGTATACCGTGCGCAATCAGATCAACCTTTTTACCTGAAATCCCGTAAATATCGCGAAGCATACCAAGCCCGCGCTCGTTCATTGTGATTACTTTGTAAGAGGCGTTACAGACCTCCACCAATGACTTATGGTAAGCCGGGTCCGGGTCATCAAGGAGTGTATGTAGCGTTGTTATTACCGGTGCCTTCAGTCTGTTCAGAAGCAGGCTAAGGTAAGAGCCGGCTTCGCCGCCAAAGAGTCCGAATTCATGCTGGACTGAAACCAGGTCAACATGGCTGAAATTTATATAGTCGGCCGCACAGATATAATCACTTTTCACATCTTGACGGATTTCGAACTTGACGGGGTCATTGTATTTGAGACTGCTGTCCGAACGCATGGCGACTACCAAAGGCTCGAATTGACCTTTCGCTGCTGTGCCGGCATTCTTGATAAGGTCCGATGTGAAAGTTGCTATTCCGCATTTTCTCGGCGGGAAAGAGGATATAAAGGCCACTTTTTTCTTTGGTCCCTTGGCCATTCGTTGAATCTTTCTTTAAATACCTGAAATGTAAAACACTCGATTCTAATGGTAGGGGGGATATTTGTCAAGAAAATTGATTTTTCCCCCGGTTATGAACCAGATTGTTCCCGCATGAAAGGTTTGGCTAAAAGCCCCTTAGATGTGAAGATTGTGGCCAATATCATGACATTTTTCGTTATTTTTGATAATTTTTCTGTTTTTCCAAACATTATTTGAGGTTTTTATGTATAATCTACCAACATAGTAGGAATTGTAGGAGATTTGTTATGAAGCTTTCGACTCGGACAAGATATGGTTTAAGGGCCATTATAGAGCTTGCTGAACATAATGGAGCAGCCCCTTTGCAAACAAAAGTCATTGCCGGCAGTCAGGATATCTCCGTAAAATATCTCGAACAATTAATGACAATACTAAGATCCGCAGGATTTGTCAGAAGTATTAGGGGCTCAAAAGGCGGTTATATGCTTGCCAAATCTCCGAATCAGATTAGGCTTAGCGATGTGTTTGATTGCCTGGAAGGCCATGTCACTACCGTCGAATGTGTTGAAGACAGAAGCTTCTGTGAACGAGCTGAGGATTGTGTTGCAAGGCAGGTCTGGGCAGAGGTCCAGCAGGCGATTAAAAATGTCCTGCAATCAATAACACTGCAGGATTTGGTTGATAGAGCAAAAAATAAAAAATTGTCGAATTATCAAATTTAAACAGTTTTTAGGTGAGGAATTATGAGTGCTATATTCGAAAATATCGTTGCTGCAGTTGGAAATACACCATTGGTGCGAATCAATAAGCTCGCTTCGAGCAAGACGACTGTTCTGGCAAAGCTTGAATCGTACAATCCCTGTGGAAGTGTCAAAGACAGAATCGCGTTGTCAATGATAGAGGCGGCCGAAAAGGACGGACTTATAAAAGCGGATACCGTTATTGTCGAGCCGACAAGTGGAAATACTGGCATAGGACTCGCATTCATTTGCGCTGCGAAGGGTTACAAGTTGATACTGACTATGCCTGAATCCATGAGTGTTGAAAGAAGGAAGCTCCTGCTGCTGCTTGGTGCAGAGCTTGTCCTCACGCCCGCCGAGCTTGGCATGGTAGGAGCGGTGGAAAAAGCGGAAAAGATCGTCGATGAAAATACAAATGCCTTTTTGCCACAGCAGTTTAACAACCCGGCAAATCCACAAATTCATAGAGACACAACCGCACAGGAAATTTGGACCGATAGCGACGGCAAAGTTGATATTTTTGTTGCTGGTGTGGGTACTGGTGGAACCATCACCGGCTGTGGCGAGGCGTTAAAAGAAAAGAACAAAGATTTGAAAGTTATTGCCGTTGAGCCTCTGGACTCGCCTGTACTCTCCGGTGGCGAACCGGGACCACACAAGATTCAGGGGATCGGGGCCGGCTTTGTACCACAGGTCTTGAACACTGAGATCATTGATGAAATCATAAAGGTCTCCAATGATGATGCAATGGAAATGGCTCGACTGTTGGCCGCAAAAGAGGGAATACTGGCTGGTATAAGTTCCGGAGCAAACGTATGGGCCGCCGTGCAGGTCTCAAAGAGAGAGGAAGCTGAAGGAAAAAACATTGTAACTATCGTTTGTGACACAGGTGAAAGATACATCTCCACGGAATTGTACGACCACTGCGGGTAAAAAACTAAGGCTGGTACCTCCGGCATTTTATGCCCTGAAAGGGTGGCAATATGAGGAAAAACAAACTGACAAACAAAAAAATCGAAAATCTCGTTGAAAAAATTACCCGCACATACGAGGGCGATTCCGGCATAAATTTTATCGATGCTTCAAATCTGCCCGTCCGGGATAAAATTCTCGATATTCTTGAATTGGTCTTTGAAGTGATTTTCCCCGGCTATACCGGGAAAAGAACTGTTACAAAGTCGAATATCAAATTTATCGTTGGTGATATTCTATGGCAGATTGCAACCGCACTCTCTGAGCAGATGGAACGCTCCTTTCAATATCAGTGCAGAATAAAGAATTGTGAAGACTGTGACTGCAAAACTATGGCCCAAAATGTCACACGGCATTTGTTGACTAAACTGCCGAAAATCAGGGAACAGCTAAAAGGTGACGTCGGTGGGGCATTTGATGGTGATCCTGCCGCAAAGTCTTACGAGGAAATCGTGATTAGCTATCCGTGCATCATTGCAATTGCGACATATCGTATCGCCCACGAATTGTATCTAAAGCAGGTTCCCTTGATTCCGCGAATAATGACCGAATGTGCCCACGCAAGGACCGGAATTGACATACATCCGGGTGCAACGATAGGCGCCAACTTCTTTATCGACCACGGTACAGGCGTCGTTATAGGAGAAACCAGCGTCATAGGCGACTATGTCAAAATCTATCAGGGTGCTACCCTCGGCGCGCTCAGTTTCCCCAAGGATGAAAGGGGAAGGATAATAAAGGGCGGGAAAAGACACCCCACTATAGAGGACAATGTAACAATATATGCCGAAGCGACGATATTGGGCGATGTAGTCATCGGAAAAGGTGCCGTAATCGGAGGCAATGTCTGGATAAAGGAATCTGTACCGCCCGGCGTTACTGTTACAAGCCCCAATCCGGACTTGGTTTATACAAAACACCCACAGAGAAAAGACAAAAAACAGAGCCCCGAACGTAAGTGAGGGGGTAGAGCAACTTACAATGAACAATGAGTTCATAGAAAAAATCGAGAAGCTGAAACAACAGCACAACGCCGTCATACTAGCGCACAACTATCAGCCTGCCGAAATTCAGGACCTCGCCGATTTTACCGGCGACTCTTTGGGCCTGAGCATAAAGGCCGCCGAGACCGATGCTGATATAATAGTGTTTTGCGGAGTGCTGTTCATGGCGGAAACCGCTGTCATTCTCTCACCCCAAAAGACCGTCCTTTTGCCGGACCAGCACGCCGGTTGCCCACTCGCCGATATGATTACTGCCGACCAGCTCAGGGAATTAAAACATAAGCATCCCGATGCTCTGGTGGTTTGCTATGTAAACAGTTCCGCTGAAGTAAAAGCAGAAAGCGATTACTGCTGCACCAGTGCCAACGCAGTTGAGGTCGTAAACTCGTTACCCGGGGATAAACAAATTATCTTTGTGCCTGACCAGCATCTTGGACGGTTTGTCATCGAAAGAACAGGCAGAGACCTCATCCTCTGGCCCGGTTATTGCCACGTACATGTCATCATAACCGAAGAGGACATCAAAAATGCAAAGGAAAAGCATCCCGACGCCATTGTCATGGCCCATCCTGAATGCACCGGGCCTGTAAAAGCTGTTTCCGACCAGCTCCTTAGCACCGGCCAGATGCTCCGTTTTGTTGCACAAAGCCAGGCTAAACAGTTTATCATAGCTACCGAGGTAGGAATAATTCATACCTTGAAGAAGCAGAATCCGCAGTCCGAATTTATTCCCGCATCCGAGAATGCAGTTTGTCCTAATATGAAAAAAATTACTTTGGAAAAAGTCCTCTGGTCACTGGAAGATTTGCAATACAAAGTTACCGTACCGCAGGATATAAGAATAAAAGCAAAAAAAGCGATTGATATGATGGTAGAGATTCTACCTGCAAAATAATTGTTGTTATTATGAGGCCTGCCAGGCAGGCGTAGTAAGTTCGTTTTTTTAGAAAGAGGTGGTAGTATGAGTTTAGCAAAAGTATCTGAAAAGCAGGTTACCAGGGCGATCGTTTCTGAATTTGCCAGGGATTTTGAAGACTACATCGAGCACGATGTCACTGTTATCGGCGCAGGGCCCAGCGGAATCGTCGCAGCAAGAGAGTTTGCAAAAAACGGCCAAAAGACTCTCCTCATCGAGTGCAATAACTATCTCGGCGGAGGGTTCTGGATCGGTGGCTATCTGATGAATAAAGTGACAGTCAGGGAGCCCGCTCAGATGGTTCTCGATGAGATAGGGGCACCGTACAAAAAGGTTGACGATGGACTCTATGTTGCCGATGGTCCGCATGCTTGTTCTAAATTGATTGCTTCGGCATGTGATGCCGGCGTAAAGGTCCTGAACATGACTAAGTTCGATGATGTCGTTCTAAAAGAGGATCGCGTTTGTGGCGTCGTTATCAACTGGACCCCCGTCTCCGCGCTTCCAAGAGCAATAACTTGTGTGGACCCCGTTGCTCTTGAATCGAAGCTCGTCGTCGATGCTACGGGGCACGATGCGGTTGTGGTTCATTCGCTGCAGAAGAGGGGGCTCGTGGAAATAAAAGGTTTCGGGCCTATGTGGGTCGAGGAATCAGAGGACGCCGTCATTGAGCATACGACAGAAGTGTACCCGGGTTTGATTGTAACAGGCATGGCTGCCGCGACTACCTTTGGCCTGCCGAGAATGGGACCGACCTTTGGCGGAATGTTGTTGTCCGGAAAAAGGGCCGCAGAAGTTGCTATGGAGGTCGTAAAGAAATGACAGAACAGACTCAATATCATTTGGAGACCCTGGCCCTGCATGCCGGGCAGACGGTAGATTCGGACACGCTCAGTCGTGCTGTGCCTATTTATCAAACCACAAGCTATGTATTTAAGGATACCGACCACGCTGCGAACCTCTTTGCGCTGAAAGAGTTTGGAAATATCTATACGCGCTTGATGAACCCCACGACCGATGTATTGGAAAAGCGCCTCGCTGCAATGGAAGGCGGAGTCGGCGGCTTGGCCTTTAGTTCGGGTCAGTCGGCGATCTATGTCAGCATCTTTAACATTTGCGGCGCAGGAGGCCACATTGTATCTTCAAACTCCCTTTATGGCGGAACGGTTACTCTGTTTAGTCAAACTTTCCGAAAACTGGGTATTGAAGTAACTTTTGTTGACCCCAGGGACCCTGAAAACTTCGCCAAAGCCATAAAAGACAATACCCGCCTGATTTATATAGAATCCATGGGCAATCCGAAAAACGACATCCTCCAGTACGAAAAGATAGCCGACATTGCCCACGAAAATGGAATGCCCGTAATTTGCGACAATACCGTTACCACGCCGATACTGTTCAGGCCCATTGATTATGGCATCGATATTGTCGTTCATAGCTGCACGAAGTTCATCGGTGGACACGGCACCTGCATCGGCGGGGCTATCGTCGATTCAGGCAAATTCGACTGGACCAATGGCCGCTACCCCGAACTCACCGAGCCGGACCCGAGCTATCACGGCGTAAAATACGTCGAGGCCATGGGTGAATTGGCATACATCATAAAGGCAAGGACCCAATTCCTCAGGGATATGGGCGGCTGTATGTCCCCATTCAATGCCTTCCTCTTTATACAGGGACTTGAAACACTGCACCTGCGTATGCCGCGACACAGTGAAAACGCCCTGAAACTCGCTCATTGGCTCGAAAGACAGGACAATGTCACCTGGGTCAATTATCCCGGCCTGGAATCGCACCCTGATTACGAACTGGCCAAAAAGTACCTGCCGAATGGCCAGGGTGCTATCCTCGGCTTTGGAATTAAAGGCGGCAGAGAAGCCGGCATTAAGTTCATAAACAGCGTCAAGCTGGCTTCTCATCTTGCCAACATTGGAGACAGCAAAACACTGGTAATCCATCCCGCAAGTACCACGCATCAGCAGTTGTCAGAGGCCGAGCAGCTCGCGGCAGGCGTAACAGATGATTATATTCGGATTTCGGTTGGCACAGAGCACATAGATGATATAATAGCCGATGTCGACCAGGCACTGAAAGCAAGTCAAGTGTGAAACTATGTGGGAATATACTGACGAACTCAAAGACCATTTTTTCAATCCGCGAAATGTCGGCGAGGTCGAAGACCCGGATGGTGTCGGCGAAGTAGGCTCCCTCGCCTGCGGTGATGCCTTGAAGCTCACGTTCAAGCTCGATGAGAACGGCAGAATCAAGGACGCTCAGTTCAAAACCTTCGGCTGCGCAAGTGCTATCGCAACTTCCTCCGTCCTCACAGAGATGATAAAAGGAAAAACAATAGACGAAGCCGCCAAAGTCACCAACAAGGATATCGCAGATTACCTTGGCGGGCTGCCCGAGCAGAAAATGCACTGCTCTGTCATGGGAAGGGAAGCCCTTGAGGCCGCAATCGAAAACTACCGAAGCGGCGGCAAAAAGAAACACGAGCTTGAAGGTCGGGTCGTCTGCAATTGTTTTGGCGTCACTGAAAATGAAATCGAAAGAGTAATACAGGAAAATAATCTCACAACAGTCGAAGAAGTAACAAATTACTGCAAGGCGAGTGGCGGCTGCGGCGGTTGCCAGGGTGAAATCGAAAAAATAATAGAAAAAATCCAGGGCGACAAAATAAAGGATACAACCGCTGCAAAACCCCGACGTGGACAAAAACTGACAAATATCCAAAGGATTCAGTTGATCCAGCAGACCATTAATGAACAGATTCGCCCCGCTCTCCGGGCACACGGAGGAAATGTCGAGCTCATCGACGTCGAAGGCAACAAGGTCATAGTGGCGTTCCGCGGCATGTGCGCACAATGTATGCTTGCTGAGTACACGATGAAAGACGTCGTCGAAGCAAGGCTCAGAGAATTTGTCTCAGAAGACCTCTTTGTGGAAGAAGACAAAGCCTCCGCAAACCAGCCCCACAATCATAGAGGATAAGCGATGGAAATCGTATATTTTGACAACAATGCTACAACAAAAGTCGCTGAGCAGGTCCTGGAGGAAATGAAGCCGCTATTCTGCGACCTTTACGGAAATCCTTCGAGTATGCACACGTTCGGTGGACAGTTGGGCCGTAAAATACGCCAGGCCCGCGAGCAGGTGGCTGACCTCCTCGGCTGTGAACCCGCCGAAATTATCTTCACAAGCGGAGGCACTGAAAGTGACAACACCGCCATCAAAGGCTCATTGGCTGCTGCCCCCGACAAACGCAAAGTCATAACTACCAGGGTTGAGCACCCCGCTGTATTAGCCGCCTGCAGGGACTTGGAAAATCACGGCTATACAGTTATAGAGTTGGCTATAGACAAAGAGGGCAGGCTCGACCTCGCCGAGCTTGAAGAAAAGCTCGACGATGATACTGCTCTTGTTACCATAATGTACGCAAACAATGAGACCGGCGTCGTCTTCCCGATAGACAAAATCGCCGAGATGGTTACCGGCAGGGCCGTTGTGTTCCACACAGACGCCGTACAGGCCGTCGGAAAGATTCCTCTGAACCTCGCCAAAAGCAGCATTGATTTACTCAGTCTCTCGGGCCATAAGCTACACGGCCCCAAAGGTGTAGGAATCCTCTACGTCAGGAAGGGAACAAGGCTCGCGCCTTTTATGGTCGGTGGCCATCAGGAAGCAGGAAGAAGAGCCGGCACTGAAAATGTACCCGGTATCGTCGGTCTCGGAAAAGCATGTGAATTGGCCGCGCAAAACCTCGAAACCGAAAACAATAAGGTAAAGTTCCTACGCGATAAGCTTGAAGATGCGCTTTTGAAAATGTGCCCCGGCTCCCGCCTCAATGGTGACAAAGAAAACCGCCTCCCCAATACCAGCAACATCAGCTTCGAATATGTCGAGGGCGAAGCCATCCTGCTCATGCTCGACAAATTCGGCATCTGCGCCAGCAGCGGTTCCGCCTGCACCTCCGGCTCCCTCGAACCCTCCCACGTCTTGCGTGCTATGGGCGTTCCATTCACCTCTGCCCACGGTTCAATCCGGTTCAGCCTGAGCAGATACAACACCGAGGCCGAAGTCGATTACATCATCGAAAAAACGCCGCCAATCATCAACAAACTACGCGAACTTTCACCGTTTGTAACAAAATAATGGCCGGCTTCAGGCCAATACTCTGGTGGAAAGAAATTTTACTTAGGGCCCGGCTTATGTTATACTAATATAATGACGAATTAAACATAGCAGGTTTGCATAATGAATTATTTGGCCGTGTTCATTTTAATAAACTTTCTGATTCTCATTCACGAGTTGGGCCATTTTATCGCCGCAAAGCTCTCCGGAATCCCCATAGAACAATTTTCCATTGGCTTTGGCCCGAAATTATGGTCTTTTAAAAAGGGCAGAACAGAATACCGCCTCTCAGTTTTCCCCGTCGCAGGCTATGTTTTGCCCGAGACCAAGGACCTCCATGACTTTTATCGAATTCCTTCTTCCAGACGTATTATCTTTGCCTTAGGCGGACCAGCCGCAAATATCATTCTATCCATAATCTGCCTGGCTGTTTTGAACGTAATAACTACAGGATTTTCCTTCTTTGGAATTTTGATTCACCCGTTTGTCCAGATAGTGAGCATAACATCCCAATTCCTTTCCGCCTTACCTGCTTTATTCACTTCCCCTGGCCAATTGTCCGGTGTAGTTGGTATAGTAGCCATAGGCGGACAGTTTGTCGCTGCCGGCTTTTCAAATATTTTGCAATTCGCCGTCATCATCAACATAAATCTCGCTTTATTAAATCTGCTTCCACTACCTCCTTTGGATGGCGGAAAGATTCTATTCTGTTTATTAGAGAAAATCCACCGCTCGCTGAACAGGCTTCGCCTCCCCGTTATGGTCGCAGGATGGGTCTTGCTTTTAGGCCTGATTTGTTATGTCACTGTCATCGACGTATGCAGGCATGTCTTGAAAATTTATGCCTGACTTCTTCGCTTTGCCCTGGATTGTCTGGGTTTACCTTATCGCTATGTGGCTCGTCGGTACAATCCTGGTCATCTCCGGCCTATTTACAAAACCCTCTCAACAGTAACGATTTGCTTTTAGTCCTGCGCTGGTGTCCTTGCTGCAGACTTTGGATAATGTTTGTGTATGCGACATATTAGAAAGTTATCAAATCATACTCCATCTCGAATCGCAGCTTGTGTTCAGCCTCTTCTTGAGCCAGCAACAAAAACATGTCCTTAATTTCTTCGTCTTGTGCCATTTTCGCCAGGTCCGTATACAACTGGACTGAAACGTTTTCTTTTTTCATGGCGAAAACAAGTATATCTGCATAGCTCATGTCGGGCCGAAACTCGCCGCCCTCGATTTCATCCGCGATGCCAAGGTTCCCAACTTCTTCTTCCTTGAGAACAAATCCGATCGCCTTGGCATCTTCAAGCTTGATCCTGTGTTCCTGCTCCTCCATCGCGAATCCTTTAAGCACCTTTTGCATCTCGGGTTTCTCGACCTTTTTGGCAAGGTCGATGTATAAGCGGATTGCCTCAATCTCTCTTCCGATTGCAAAATCCAGAATTTCATCAACAGATTCGAAATCTTTCATCACAAGCCTTTCGCATTTTTAGTTGACAGGTCAAAAATTTAACAGCTCTCGTATTTTTATATACTGAGCTGGCATAATTTAGCTGCCCGCAAAAAAAGCTTAAGATTCCCGCGTTATTTATATGACGAATATTAGGCAGGGTAACGATATTTGTCAAGGCCATACTCCGGCAAAAATATGAGTATATTTTGTTTTAATTGACGTTTCAAAAACCACCGGATATAGGCCGTCTCTGCTCCCAAATCTCGAAAACTAAACCACCCTTAACCGCCCAGCTCGGATTCACCAGTAGCTACGAACTTCAAATGGTATCCTGACTGTTTAGAGCAAAAAAATAGCCTTCGTAAGCCCTTTGTAAGCAGAGTGTTACGTAAAACTATTAAAATTTTTCAAATAATTCAAAAAAAGCCCTTGACGATTCCATGTTACTGTCGTAAACTGGTTTATATGGCAAACAGATATGCGATACAGACATAGCTTGTTAAAGGATATAAATCATGAAACAGGAAATAAACGTTAAGGAAATAGAACAGAAAACCTTCAGCCAATCCCAGCAGGATGGCCTCATGGAGTTTGTAATGGGAATCTGCCTGTTGGCGATGTCCACAAGGCTGTTTTCACGTGTCTTGATTGGCATGTTCCCTCTTGCGATGATTCTCTTCAGGCCCGCCCTCAACGCCACGAGAAAGCGCTTCACATATCCCAGAACAGGCTATGTTAAGCTCATCCCGGACAAACCTAAAGACGCCATTAGCGGCATCGCCCTTATCACCCTCATTGTAATTGCGGTTCTGGCCGTTGCATTTATTCTGTTCGCCGACGTCGGAGATTTCGGTCTCTGGCTAAAATGGGTGCCAGTCTGGGCCGGCGTCGTGCTCGCTATTATGTTTATTTCTTTAGCGGCTAAATCGGGAACCATCCTATACTACATCTTTGCTTTGTGGTCGGTGTTGTACGGTCTTGTCCTGTCAATTCTTAATTTTGAACCTATCGAAACCGGCACGCTCTTATATTTCCTCGCTATGGGCGCCTTATTGACACCCTCCGGCCTGGTCATATTCATCCGTTTCCTACGAAAATTTCCAAAACCTGCTGAGGAGTTCACTAATGGATAATGACCGGATAGACAATCCAAACCTTCAGCCCCTTGCAGATATCGACCGCATCATTCACGAGCCCGCAAGGCTCTTGATCCTCGCATACCTTTCCGTCGTCGACAGCGCCGATTTCCTCTTTCTAATGAACCAGACAAACCTCACCCGGGGAAATCTCTCCTCACATCTGTCAAAGCTCGAAACCGCCGGCTACGTCGAGATTAAAAAGGAGTTCGTCGATAAGATTCCTCGAACCCTCCTTGCCCTCACCGAGAAGGGCAGAATCGCCTTTCACGAATACCGCCGCAATATGAAACAGGTCCTCGACAGCTTATCCGACTAATAGCATTATTTTTACAAAAGGTGTTGAAAA
>JAUWLI010000249.1 GCA_030613765.1 Phycisphaerae bacterium | reverse complement strand
GTGCCTGTAAGGCACTCTACAATTGTAGAGATACCTTTACAGATGTCATGAGCGCTTTACAAATCAGACTTTTTATGCAAAACAAAGCCAAATTCCGAAAAGTCAAGTTGAATGTAAATAAAGTGTTAACAAAGGATTATGAAAAAAAGGACACTTGGTGGATTGGGAAAAACAAACCCAATTCAAACCCAATACAAACCCAATCAAAGACAATTAAAGCCAATAAAATGCCAAAACAAACCCAATTCAAACCCAAAACAAACCCAATCCTTGTCCGCCATCAGTGTGGCGGGACAGAGGCCAAAAAAATGCCGCTGCGTTCGAATATGAACTCCCGGCCTATGTCGACGGGTGGCAACCTCAAGCGAAGATTGGGGATGGCTCATTGCTCTTTATGTAAAGCGATAGCCAAAAAAATAAGGATTTGCAAATGACCAAAAAAGCTATTGAAATCGGGGAGACAAGATTTGAACTTGCGACCTCTGCGTCCCGAACGCAGCGCTCTGGCCAAACTGAGCTACTCCCCGAAAAATCGGAATCCGAAGTATATCGACTCGGCCTTAAAATTGCAAGCTATAATAAATTGACAGGGTCTATATCTATAGCAACCTTGACCGTCGGCCGAACAGGCCCCGCCGCCCGCAAACTCGTAAATAATCGCTGTATAGTCTTCGCTTGTGGGGCCTGGACAATTATTTGCATCCTGTGGAACCGCTGTACTCGGTTTATCACCGCCGGCATAGGCCCGCGAACGACAATCTTGAGACCATCCCGCGAGACAATGGAGTCTATCTTTTCTCGCATTACCTTGCATGCGGCGTCAAGTTTATCAAATTTAATGTCCCGCATAACTATAACTGCCAGCCGCCAAAAAGGAGGTAAATTACAGGCCTTGCGATGTTTTAATTCCTCCCTGACAAAACCGTCAAAATCTCCAGCGAGGGCAAATTGTATGGCCGGCTGGTCCGGAAGAAACGTCTGAACGAAAACCGTACCCTTTTTCGCAGAGCGCCCTGTTCGACCCGCGACCTGAGAGATCAGTTGAAATGTTCGCTCGTTCGCCCGGAAGTCCGGCAGATAAAGCGAAGTATCGGCACTAATAATGCCAACCAACGTCACGTTTGGAAAATGCAGGCCTTTGGCCAACATTTGTGTCCCGGCTAATATATCGATTTGGCCTTCGCCGAAATCTTTAAGCAGTCGGTAATAGCTTCTGCTTGCCATAGAATCGCTATCGATCCTCGATGTTCGAGCTTGGGGAAATTTTTTAGCCAATTCTTCTTCGAGCCGTTGCGAGCCAAGCCCGATCATGGCCATCCCTTTCCCGCACAGCGGGCATTTTTCAGGCACAAGAGTCTGCGCCAGACAATAATGACACATTGCATAGCCATAATCCATGTGTTTTCCTGTAACCGTTTGCATCCGGCCGCCACGATGGCGTTTTGATTTGTGAAAAGTCAGCGTTACATCGCAATTGCGGCAGTGCAGGGTATGTTTACAGGATGGACAGAATACGAAATTGCTGTATCCGCGTCTGTTCAAAAGCAGAATTGCCTGCTCATTTTTAGCCAGGACCTCTTTTAGACGCTCAGCTAACGGCTCACTCACTAAATTTATGCCATAGCCGGTGGAATGCTCCTGGCGCAAATCGACGAGTTTCATTTCGGGCATGGGCAGATCCATCACCCTCTTCGGTAAACGGGCCAGACCAAAATGCTTTCTACCGGTGCAATTAGACAGCGTCTCCAATGACGGCGTGGCACTGCCTAAAATGCAATGAGCATCGGCCAATTGCACACGTTTTATCGCCACGTCCCTGCCGTTATACCGCGGCGCGGTATCCTGCTTGTAACCCGGTTCATGTTCTTCGTCAACAACGATAAGACCAAGCCGGGATAATGGGGCAAAAACCGCCGAGCGAGCACCGATAACCACGTCGGCTTCGCCGGCTTTTATTTTCTGCCACTGAACATTTCGCTGAGCGGAGGTCAATCCCGAATGCATCACAGCTATTTTTTCAAACCTTGAGTTGAACCGCTGAACCGTTTGAGTGGTAAGTGCAATTTCAGGCAGCAGAACGATAGCAGTTTTGCCTTTTTGTAAAACTGCCTCCACAGCTCTTATATAAATCTCGGTTTTGCCGCTATCGGTAACACCATGCAGGAGGGTGACGCTGAATCTGCCTGAATCAATCTGAGAGTTTATAGAGGCCAGGGCTTTTCGCTGGTCATCGTTGAGTACAACTTTATCTGCTTGTGTTGACATTCCCTTCGGAATGGCAGGTAAAGCCTTTAATATCGTCTTTTGAGCTATTTTGACAATTTGTTTTTCAGCTAATGTCTTGACAGGCCCGCTTTTGCAGTTGATTTCTTCTAAAATCTTCCGCACCTCTAACGCTGTTTCCGCGTTTGAAGCTTCTTTTGTCTGGAGGAATCTGACAATTTGTTTTTGCTTCTTGCCCCTCAATCCCTTAACGGTCTCTTCAATGTCAGCGGAGCCAATGGCCAGGTAAACACACTTTTCTGTTCGGGCACCTGCTCCTTTTTTCACCGCTCCCGGCACCATCGCAGCTAAAACCTGGCCAAGGGGGCAAACATAATAACCGCTAATCCACCGGGCCAGCTCCATAAGCTGGGCATCCACCAACGGCTCTTTATCAATTACCCTGGTGACTTTTTTTAGCTTTCGCCCCCTGCCGCGCGCAACAAAGGATTGCTCAAGCGAGACATCCGTTTCAACACAGAAACCAACTTCAGGTTTGTTCTTCCTGCCGAACGGTGCTTCAATTCTCTGCCCCGCCTCGATTGGCCAGAGCACATCCGGGACAAGATAATCGAACTCGGTATCCGCAGCCGACTCAAACGCCACTCGGATAATATGATTACAACTGGCAAGGTCGGCTTCTTCCAATGCGAATAAACTATCGGTTTGGTATTTATTCATTTATTAGTCACTGGCAGCGTATACTCCTGCCTTGCGCCGCTTCTCAGACCTCTCATCTACAAATGTATCCTCACATATATCCAGGCCAAGCTTTGCTATTAAACCCTTGAGATAATCGAGATGCGGACATGGAGAAGAATGATAATTATCTTTGGTCATACATGAAGCCAAATGCACTACTATGCGGTCTTTTCCGATTCCTTCCTGATTTTTGATTCGGCGGACTAAATTTCCCAATTTGCGGTGTACCGCCATACCGCAACAGCCGCCACACGTCATATAAAGCGAGCGATATCCATTGTCCTCAGGATACGCCGAAAAACCACCGATACGCTCATTGAACGCCCTCTCACAGTTATAACCACTGCAGCGCTCCTTCACAATATGACACTGCACTATGACTACGTAATCCTTTTCATTCACATCTACCATTTCACTATCCTTTCTTTTTCAAGCCACTCGAATAATATGACCGCAAGGAGCCTTCTGCCCGGCTTGCTCTGTTGCAAATAAAATATCGGTTTCAAATCTATTCACAGGCGATTGTCCCAGTTTCAAGCAGCTATGTCAAGATTTCAGAAATCCTCCCTGTCACCTCTGTCGCCTGTAATTCTTATCCCTTCGCCGCGCTCAAGGATAAACTCGGCCAGGAAACTCAATTCCCAATCGCCTTTTTATCCTTTAACCACAGCAACAAAAGTATATAATTCTGTCGTATTCCTATTGACAAAAGACGAATCATTGAAAGAATACCTGATATGAAAAGGCAACACTCTCATATCTTGACAGCTTGTGCCCTATATATCGTTCTTGCTCTTGCCGGCTGCTACAAACCCGTGGACTTTCCTGTTATAGTCAAGGTCCTGTCACCACCGATACCTGAGTTAGAGACACCACGCTCGATTGCCGGCAAATCGAGAGAAAACCGGCCTATGGTACACACCGTCCTCGGCCAGGGCTCCGATGTTACTTTCATCCTGGCAGCAATTCATGGAAACGAAAAAGCTGGAATAGAATTAGTCCGCCGACTGGAAAGATATCTCCAACAGAACCCGAAAATGTTAGAGAAACGAAAAGTCGTGCTTCTACCCATTGCCAATCCGGACGGCGTAGCCCACAACAGTCGCTACAACACTCGCGGCATCGACCTGAACCGTAACTTCCCCGCATCCAATCGTATCAATAGCAACCGGTTCGGCCGCACTGCACTTTCCGAGCCTGAAACCCGCTTTATTTTTCAGCTTATCCGCCAATACCACCCCAACCGCATTGTCAGCATTCACCAGCCTTTGGCCTGTATCGACTACGACGGACCCAGCCGAGCGCTGGCAAACCGTATGGCAGAATATTGTAACCTGCCACTGAAAAAGGTTGGCGCAAAACCCGGCTCACTTGGTTCCCACGCCGGAGTTATGCTCGGCATACCTATCATAACCCTTGAACTGCCCAGAAATGCCGATAGGTTTAAATCAGAACGCCTCTGGCAGCAATACGGTCCCGCACTCGTAGCGGCGGTCGCATATCCATACAGGGCCAAATGAATATATCAATAACCTTAATCGTTGAGCTTAAAGTGCTCCGTAGCAATTTTGTTGACATAATCGCCGATGGCCAGCGAAGCGGTTGCCGCCGGTGATGGGGCATTCAAAACATGGATGGAGCCTTCTCGTTTTTCTATTCTGAAATCATCAATTGGTTCGCCGTCCCACCCTACTGCCTGAGCACGAACACCGGCATTGCCGGGCTTTATATCGTCAGTCCCAAGCGAGGGAATAAGTCTTTGCAACCGTCTAAGGAACAGCTTCCTGGAAAAGGCCCGTGCGTATTCACCAAGTCCATATTTCCAGTGTCTGCGAAACA
>JAUWLI010000001.1 GCA_030613765.1 Phycisphaerae bacterium | reverse complement strand
GGGTCGACTTCGGTCTGGTTCTGGTTTCTGGGGCCCTTGGAATGGAAGGAGTCTGTGGCGGAGTGGAAGCCGACGAAGCCTTTGCCTTTGGCGATGGTACGCAGAAGCTTCTTCTTACCTTCGGCCGACATTGGCGGAGTCTTCGCTTTGTTGGGCTTGGTGAGGTCGCCGCTTGTGTAGAAGGCGATGGCATCGTATTGATCGAGGTCGCCATTGAAGACGCGGCCATCTTTCGTACAGACGACTTCGAAGCCGTGGCGTTTGCCCAGTTCGGTGAGGGTTCTATCGGAGATGCTGGGCTTACCATTCTTGAGTTTGACGGCGCCGTGCTCAAAGCCGGCTGAACGTGTAAAGTAGAGGACCTTCTGTTTTTTCTTTTCGGCCGCGGCCACCCAGTGTAGCGGGAAGGCTGAAGATGCCAGTACCGCAGCGCCGGTTGCCCGGAGCATATCGCGACGGTCCATGATGCGTCCACTGCTTTTAGGATTATCGAGCCCCTTGGGCGAGTTCGTTTTTCTTGTCATGGTATTATTAACCTCCAAATCTTTGCATCGGTTGTTTCCTTCCTCTCAGCAGGACTAAAATATGGAGTCCTGATGAACACACAAGCTATTATCCGGACCAGGGGGGGATTGTCAACCGTAATTTGGCATATGATTCTGTTCGTGACATAAGATAATCTTCAGATAGCTGTATGATGCCCCTGTTTCGTGGACTTTTTGCCGGGACCGTCAACACAAAAAGGGCCGTTTGGAACCCTTAAAAAGGAATTCATGGTTACACCATCTGTTGTATTTGTAGGTAGAGTTTATTATTTGTCGGCCAGAGCATCCGCAATAGCTCTGCCAAACTGGACCGAAGCCATTGGACCGCTGCCGGTTATGATAAGCCCGTCTCGTTCGACAGGAACACCGGTATATAGAGCACCGGCCCTCTGGAGTCTGTCCCGTTCGGATAAGAAGCTGGTGGATCGCACTCCATTGAGCAAACCCGCATTGGCTAAGACCGTAGGTGCGATACAAATTGCACCGAGAACTTTTCTCTTTTGCACTGTCTCGCGGGCAATATTCCACGCAAACCGGCTGTTGAAATATTCCGTTGCACCTGCACCGCCTATAAAAATTACCGCATCGTAATCATCGACGACAATGTCTTTCACAAGAATTGTTGCCTCGGCTAATCGTCCAAGCATACCCCTTACAGCTCCTGTCTTTGTACTTGCTACAACCGTTTTCACTCCCGCATCGGTAAGGACACGCCTTGTTTCAAAAAGCTCTTCATCACGAAAATTCTCCCTGCCGACAATCAACACCGCTTTTTTTGCCTTTGGACCCTCCGCCTTATCAGCTTCTCCTTTGTCTTCTTCTGTTTTGGTTTCAGCAGCAGGGTAACCAACGGATATTACCAAAAGTGGCTCAACACCCCTCGACAATTTGCACACTCTGCTGATGCCCCTCGCATCAAAACCGCCGATTGCTACGGACCCCAGCCCCAGGCAGACAGCTTGTAGTTGGATATTCTGAGCGATGTGCCCGGCTTCCAATAGCATATATTTGTTTGCCTCACCGCGGAATTTGGCCGCAAGATTCCTCTCAGAGCCTGCGATAAGAATATTGCACGGTGCGTTAGTCGCCGCCAATCTGCCGCGCACATCCAGGTTTGAGGTTTGTTCCAGGCTGTGTTCCTCGGCGTTGTAAACAAACAGTCCTTCATTCGTGGCAAAATATAGCTTTATCGGATAAATCGCCCCTGCTGACGGTGCTGTTCGAAGCCTTCTTACAGGCTCTGTTATGCCCTGGCCGGCCCAGGCAAGTTGGCCAATCAGAGCCGTCTTGAGCTGTTGGTCCGTAAACTGACGAACACTTCGGCGCTTGGCCAGTGCCTCCTCGAAACTGACCGAACCTTTTAAACTCGGCTCAGAAAGTTGAATTATTTTTAGTGGTGAAACACGAGACCTGCGCTGACCGGGGCAAAGGGCTGCAAAACCAACTAAGATTATCACAGGAATTATAAAGCGCTTCATTGTTATGTCCTCCAGATAAGTTTTTTCAGGTACTGAGCGGCAAACAGTCTATATTATACATTCAGAATAAACAATAGAAAGCCTTTCTCAAAAATTTAAAATCTATACGCCCATTTTGTATAATCTGCCGGTGTCAATTACTCCCTCAGCTCTCACCTTTTTCATTGAATCGAACATAGCTTTTCTCCAATTTTTTACCAAACTATTCGTTACATCATAAACAAATATCAGGTAGAATCAAAGTTCGGCCTGAAAGAATCGAAATATTATTGTTTTGACAATGTTTTTATAAACCTGATGTGTGCTTAGGTAGTCTCAATGGCTTTATTTCGCCGACAGAAGCTAATTATAATATCATTGCTGTTTTATTGGCCTGCGCTTTTTGTCCTTGCGCATATACCAATTCCGTCTGTGGTTCGCAAGGTCGGAGTGTCCGATAAATGCCTACACTTCATGGCCTATCTGGTATTGGTTTTTCTGCTGTGGTGTGCAATCAGTCCTGACAGGAAAGTAAACTGGCGAAAAGTTGCCGCCTGGTGGGTACTTTTAGTGATGGTTTGCTATGGTGTTATTGATGAGTTGCTTCAGGGTGTTGTGGTCGGACGTAGCTGTGATGCTATGGATTTTCTCGCGGACCTTGGGGGTGTGATCACAGGCTTAATTTTGCTCACATTTTTCACATTTTGGCCCGCATTCCTTGTGGTAACGGGTATTACCATCTTTGCTCTAACAAATGTGACACGCGTAAATCTGGCTGACTTGCTGCCGGTGACATACACGGCATTTCTTCTGTTTTCCCATGGATTTCTTGCTATTCTGTGGATTCAGAATATGCATCTTTTTCTTCCGTTCAAAGCCCCTAAACTCAAATGGCTGATAGTGGCGTCAGCCCTGCCGATGGGTTTCTTGGTTACAGTAAAATTATTTTCTATATTTGCCGGCAGAGATTTCAGGCAAAGAGATGTAATAATTGCCGCTGTAGGAATCGCAGCCGTCATTGTTACAATTTACCTCATTGGTTTATTTCGCTGCCGCCGAACCCGGGCTTCCGCCGACACGTAACTCGTAAGCTGTCAACCTGTAGCAGCTAAGGCCTTTTGAAAGGTCTATACAGCGGATCGCCTATCAAAACCATTTGCCACGAATTAAACGGTTTTGTGTGGTAGTATGCTTCTACAAGACAACGGCCGTTGAATAACTCTAAGAAAAATGCTCTCGGCTCAGGAAATGAATGAAGATATGGTTCAGCCACCGCCCCTAATGTTGCTGTTATTCCATCTTTGAGCATGGCCGGACACCACTGGCTGCTCTTCGGATTGCGAAGGTCGACCGCCTCCCAGCTTGCGATATGATAACCTACAGCGCCATCGACAAAATCGAAGGCGTCGATATATGTTTTCAAACTGTACCAGCCGCAATAGATAGCCGTCCGGGGACAGGCGCCGGCTGTGAAGAGTTTTTCTGTGCGTTCCTCTTTAACGGTCAATTCGGTTCGCAACCTTGTAAAAGCCGCCAACTCCCGCAAAGATTGATCATAATAGCCGGTCGAATAGTGATTCCTGTCTTCTGCGATACCACGCGAATCAATGTAGGCAATCCCTTTTAAGCCCGTTTTCTCCGCGGCTATTGCCTTATTGACAAGCCCTTTGACTATCCGCGTCCCAGGCCCGTCAAGGCGACAAACCATAAGCGAATTAAAACTCAAATCCGGCAGGTTATTCTTTAGTATATTCGGCTGCCATCGGTATAGCTCATAATTACCGAATAACACCATTGACAATTCACTGTCTACCGAGGCTCCTGTCTCTTTACCGGTGATATGATCGATTTCGGATTGTATCTGTAAAAGTTTGGGATGATGCTTTCCATTCTGCTTAGCCGACTCTCTGGAACCTCTGTTATTTAACTGTTCAATCTTGTTTTTCTCTTTCTCGGCCAATTCTTTCAACTCTTTTAGTTTGTCTGCCTTTCCTTCTAATGGCCCTCGTCCTCCGACCTTTATCGGTACGCCATATGTTGTTAGAAGGCACTTGATGTGCCCGCCAAACCCAAGGCTCAGCAACCTCTCGCGAATCGGTGAAGCCAGATGTTTTTCATAATTGGCCCTGGAGATTGTATAACTAAGCTCGGTCCCTAACGGTATGGTAAGAATATTGTCCGTTGGCACCCCCCGCCTGCCGCAGTAGTATTGAGCAATTGCAACAGACTCGCGGTGGTTTCCATTCGCTATGATTAGTATTTCATCCGGCTCTAAAGCCAAAACTGCTGGACCCGACAGGAGCAGCGCAAGTAACGATGCAATGAGATGTTTATTCACTATTAGAATTTTCCCCACGGGTATATTCGGTTTGAGAGTATCTTTTCTCGTAAATACTCTTCCGGCTAAAAACCTGTGCGATAGTCCTCAGGATTATTTTTATATCCACCCAGAGGTTTGCTGTTTCCACATATTTGACATCGAGCTCAAGTTTTTCCTCACGTGCCAGCTCCCCCCGTCCTGATATTTGCGCCAATCCCGTTAGCCCCGGCTTAACAAGCAGCCGCTTTTTTTGCCGTTCGTTCCATTCCGCCATCTGCGAAACATACAGCGGCCTCGGCCCAACTATACTCATATCTCCTTTTAATATGTTGAACAATTGCGGCAGTTCATCGAGCGAATATTCCCGCAGCAGCTTTCCTGTCCTCATCAGTCGCGGATCATCACCGGACTTTGGACTTGACCCAAATGGGTCAACGTCTACTTTCATCGTGCGGAACTTATAAAAGGTAAATGGCTTCCCGTCCTTGCCCGCCCGCTTCTGTTTGAAAACAGTCGCCCCTTTACTGCTGACTTTTATCGCAATAATTATGGCGGCAAAAACCGGCGACAAAATTAATATTGCCGACAAAGACGAAACTACGTCAAGAAATCTTTTCATGTTTTATCATACTTTAGTAAAACGCGTTATAAACTCCACAGTCCTCTTGGCTACTTTTCCATTAACACGGGGATGTAAAGGCAGGTTGATGACTTCATTACCGGCTTTTTCCGCCTCCGGACACATTCCAATTTCATAATCATAAACTTCCAAAGGCGTTTCGATTGGATGCAGTGGGCATTCAAACCAGCTGCCTAATTCTATGCCGGCCTTTGCGGCTTCTGTTAGGGCTTCGTTTTTTTCGACGATTCTAACAGGATATCTCACCATAACCGGCTGCATAATGGATTTGTCATACTGTCGACCCTGCCATTGCTTCTGCTGGAGTAATTCGTCGTAGAGCTGAGCTATTTGCTTGCGGTGTGCGATGTTCCGTTCGATCTTCCTGAACTGCCGTAGTCCGGAACCGGCCTGTAGTCTGCTGGCGCGCTTGAGAAAATCTTCCGCCATCACCGGTTTAAATTCGGAGCTCGAAGATGAACCTACGACAATTCCCCTTTTAGTAAGATAACGAAAGATGTTTTGCGCCAGAGCCGTTGTCCTCGGATAAATGAACATCCTGTAGATCCCAAGTTGTACTGCCAGCATAAATACTTCTTTTCTTGACGGTTTGTGTGATTCTTCGGCGTATAGGCTTTCAAGTTCTTTTGTAAGTACCGAATCGTTTACAAGGGCCATTCCCCCCAGCCCGGTTGTATAAGGCTTGTTCCACTGGAATGAAAAATAAGCGGCCTTGCCGAATGTACCCGCCGTTTTACCCTTATATTTTGAACCAAACGCTAAGCAGCAATCTTCGATTACGGGGATGCCGTTTTTGTCGGCGATGTCCATGATCCTGTCCATATCGCAGGGATAGCCGTATGTATGTTGAGCAATGATAACTTTTGTTTTTTTTGTAATTTTGTCTTCCAGAAACTCTGTGTTAATATTGAAGGTCACTGGTTCAATGTCCACATATATGGGCTTAGCACCAAGATATTTGACCGGATTTACATCCATTACACATGTGTAACCAGGCAGGATTACCTCGTCACCCTCCTGGATGCCCAGTGCTTTCAATATAGCATATAAGGCAATTCTGCCTTTCCAGAAGGCGAAAGCACGATTGGCGCCAAACCGTTCAGCAAACGCTGATTCATATTCATTATTTAAGCTATTCATATTATTTCGTGAGGGATTGAAGACTGGATAGGTTAATCGGTGGTGTTTTTATCGCCGTCACAGGTCGGCACCTCGTAGGACTGCTGCCGGTATAGCCGAATCATAGCAGAAGCCTTACGGACCGTATAACTCTTGGGAAAGGCTTTGTCCATTACTTTAAGAAAGGGTTCCTGCGCCAGCGCCAACCCGCAACGCACGGCCTTGGAGAAGACAATCCGTTGTTTGATTGGTCGAAAGGTCCATCCCATTCGCTGCTTGAAGCGGTCGAGACTGGGAGTGGATTCCAGCGAACCAAGGCCATAACAGATGCCCTTACATCCTTTTTTCTGAAAGAAGTGTTGGCTTGCCTGAAAGACCAGAGCATTGTTTGGATATTTTTTCAGCAGGGCAGTAGAGGAATGGTTTACCACCCACTCTACCCACTCATCGGTCTCAATTGCTATCAGAAAGGCTGCGAGCTGACCCTCAACGAAAGCTCCCCAAGCACTAACTCCAGATGTTGCCTGCGCTGCCAGGCAGTATTTACGCCAGTAATCCAAGTCGGCGTATTGGCTCTCACGGTCCTGCCGCTGCGCTGTTTCCTGATTGAGAACAAGCCCATTTTCTAAAAGATAATTAAAGTCAATCTCTTCGACAACGCAGTTTTCCATTCCGCGGCGCGTCTGGTTCCTGGCTTTCTGGTGTTGACAGCTCAGGTCGTACTCCGTATTTGTATTTATGGCCAGCGTGCTGGCAAAACCGAAACTGCTCAACGCAGTCGGATATCGGATGGCTCGAAGTTTATGTTCGCGCATTAAAGTGTCAATCTCCGCCTCTTGCGGTTCGATCAACTTATAGTAAGGAAAAGAAAGCAATACCCGGGGTTGTACATCGTACCACCAGGCACTTTCGCTCCGGATGATTTTATGTCCCAGACGCTCAAAAAACTCACCCATCGGGTTCGAATTTACTTCTATCTCCATAAGCAATGTCCCCAGGTAAAATCTCGAATCCTAAACAACTATGATTCACAACTCTGACTTTCAATCCTCTTAAACCACCTTTTAAACGCCTTAGCTTTAACCTGCCACACCAAAAATTTTATTTCGCCAAGTTTGCACAACCCACCGCATATGTTTTCGCTGTGAGTCGGTCAACTCGGCATAACATGGTAACATGAACAAACGCTGAAATGCATCTTCGAAGCGCGGACACTCGCTGGTTTGATATCCGAACCGACTAGCTGTACGAAGACACTCGGACCAGAGTACGAACGCATCCACTTTGTGTTTGTGGAAGTAGTCAAGACTGGCTTCTCGCTGAGCTGGCGTCGTTAGCAACAGGGGCCAGAGGTAGCCGTTCCAAGACTCGCCAGCACAGACAAAGCGACACGCTGGCACTGGATTGCCTGCCAATTCTGAGATTTCGCGGGCCCAGGCTCTCTGCTTGGCCCATCGGGACTCCAGCGACATCAGATTACTCTGAAGAAGGGCCCGATTGAGTTGGGACATAGACTCGATTTTCACCTTCGCTTGAAGGGCACCATCCCGACGAAGATTCAAAAATCCGGCTGCGATCGCCAGTCCGTACCATGGAGGACGATAGAGCACCGTCTTGATAACCTGTTTGAAGGTGGGTTTTAATCCTGGCCAACGCTTGGGTCCTGGCACCTTGTGCAGCACACTTTGGACGTGAGAAACGGACAGACGGTCGTTGACCACTAATAGCCCTCCGCCGCTGGCTGAGAACGGTTTGTGACAGTTGAAACTAAAAATCCCCGCCACGCCGCACAAGCCTACTGGACGCCCTTGGTGAGTGCTTCCGAAAGCGTGTGAACAATCTTCGATGATAGGCCTGCCGTCCAGTATCCGCTTTACTGCTGCGACATCGCCCGGGAAACCAAATGTATGAATCATCACCAATGCAGCCATTTTCTCTCGCTTGTGGCGCAGCGACTCCAAATCCAGGGAGAAAGTTTCAGGGTCTATGTCCAAAAACACACACCGTAGCCCTGCAGAGGCAATCGCCTCAAAGACCGACACGCAGGTGTAGACAGGAACTCCAACTCCACTGCCATGAGGAAGTTTCAATGCCTTAAGCATCACGTTGAGCCCGCTAGTTGCACTATTCAGCCAGAAGAGACGGTCTTCTTTCCCCTCGAGTTCCAGTCCCTTAACAATTGGTGGCCGTTCGGACGTATGCGCAAGCATGCACCATAAAATATCCCATATGCTTATCTGAGGGTGGTACCGAGGTACCATTTGCCACACGAAGTTCACAGATAAATTTCCTTTCTTACCAATTGAACAGGCAAAAAACGGTGCTTGTCATAAATAATTTTTCCTATCTATTGCTCCAACAACTCACGAAACAGATCAAGATGTCCCTGCCACACTAATTCCTGGCGAAATTCCCGCTCTACACGGCGTCGGCCGTTTCCAGCCAGTTCGCGACGCAATGCGGGATTGTCGATTAACTTTTTTAACGCGTCCTTCAGTGCTTGTGCATCGGCGCGGGGCACCAATAGACCGGTCACGCCATCCTCTACCGACTCACGGCAGCCCATAATGTCACTGGCTACCACCGGCAGTTCCATAGCCGAGGCTTCCATAGGCACGTTTCCAAAGCCTTCCCGGTAACTGGGAAAAGCAACGATATCAGCCGCTGTATAAACCGGCGAAGGCTCAACACGCCACGGAAGGTGATGAATGTGAGGGTGATTTTCGATAGTTTCAAACACTTCCGGCTCCACTGGATCTGAATGTTCAAAATTACCCAGCAAAAGCAGATGCAGTTTTGGATACTCCTCGGCCAGCCCTTCAAAAGCGTTAATCAGTTCATTTGTACCCTTGTCCCTGCGAAGCCAACCGATAAATAAAATCACCAAATCATCCGGAGTGATGCCAAATTGTGTTCGGATATCTTGACCAACAGCAATGTTCTCTTTTGTTCGCGTGAAGCGACTCAAATCAACACCGGCACTTGAACCGGAGCCGATAACGCGCACCTTATGGGTGGGACAAAGACCTTCATCAACAACCACCTTCCCCAGTTCATGGCAAATTGGGATAACGCGATTTGCCAGGTGACAGGTAAGCCATTCGCATGCATTCATTATTTTACGGTGACATCCGGTCATGTCCTCATAGGCCCTACCACGGATCAGATAAATAACTCTTCGGTGGCCGCTCAGTCGAGCTGCTATGCTCCCAAGAAATGAAGCCTTAAGTACCGAGATGTGTATTAAATCAAAACGGTTCCACAACAAAATCCACCATAACCGTATCAAAGATATGATATCTTTCAAGGGACTCGGATAGCGTTCCATAGGTACTATGTATGTTGTCAGCCCCATTTTTCGTGCCTTTTCATGTTCCTCTGAGCCGGGACCTGTAATACAATGCACCTCGAAGCCGTTATCCATCCAGAACAAAAGCTGCCTGCGCAAAAGAGTCAATGCAAACGAGGGATTTATAATAACACACAAACGCGGCTTTGATTTTTCCATAGCTTGAGTTTATTATAGCTGTTGAAAGCTACATACACATTGTCCTGAGATTTTGAGCGACTTCGCTCTCAGGAATTTTGCACAACATTCAAAAGAATAGTTTCAAGCCGGTCGGCCAATTCGCTGCGGGCAAACTCTCGCTCCGCCATCGCACGGGCATTGCTGCCCATCTCTCGACACAACTTAGGATTAGCTGCAAGTTCTTCCAATGCCTTGGCTAACATATCGGGACGGAGAGGGTCGAGACGCCTTCCACAGTGATTGTTCTCAATCATCTCCCCAAGCCAGCCTGAGACATTAACCAGCACGGGTTTACCCGCTGCCAGGGCGTCAAACATTTTATTGGGAGACCATGTGTTCTCCTTGGCCGCTCGATAAATCGTCATACATACCTGACAGCCGGCCACAAGCCGGGCGACCTCATGCTTATCAGACACCAAATCATTAAATATCACATTGGTCAGCTTGTAGTCACGTGCCATCTTCTCCAATGCCACACGTTTTCCGCCGTCCCCGTGCAGGACAAGAACGATATGGTCATTGCCACGTTCAGCTAGGATTCGGGCGGCTTCGATGACATACTCAAGGCCGTTGGCAAATCCCATAGCACCGAAGTAAATCGCGGCGAATCGCTCACCCAGCCCCAGGCGGTCGCGCCAGCGAGACCCATCAAGGTCTGGCCGGAAAAGATCAAGGTCGCTCGCGTTGGGAATCACCGTCACTCGCTCGCTTGGGATACCTGTGTGAACTATTCCTTCTTTCATACCGGGTGACAGTGCCACAATATGCTCTGCCTCGGTATAAATCTTCTTTGCCATTCGCCGCAGCCACCATATACCCAGAGGATTCTTCAATCCCCCGACGTTGATTAACGCCTCCGGCCAGAGGTCGCGCACTTCAAAGACAAAGGGAACGTTGAAATAATGGCTGAGCGAGATACCGGGCAGACCAATGGTCAGGGGAGTGTGTGTGGCGAAAACTACGTCTGGTTTGCCCAGTTTGCGACCGATGCGAGAAGCTAACCTTGCAAAGCGATAGAAATTGAGCATACGTTGCCAGCTGCTCAATCCCGTGCCGATATGGGGATCGTTGTAAGCCGCGGCAATCGGAACAACACAAATACCTTCAGATTCAAGCTCGATATATTCCCTGTCCTTCGGAACCGGAAACTCGTCGTTGCCTAATCCCGAGGTTATCATTGTAACGCGGTGCCCTTTGTTTACAAAATGTCGGGCAAACTCATACGACCGCGTCCCCGTTCTGCCTTTTCGCGTTGCAAAATATTGGTGTAAATAGAGGATGTGCATGTCTTTAGTATTACCAGTAGATACCTTCGTACCAATCGGCGCCGCGGTCTATGCCTTTGATATCAGCAAGGTCCAATATGCGGATTCCAGCATTAAGCCAGCTATAAATACAATCGGAATCTACTATAGGATGGTTCACTATGATCAAGTCCGTTGAGGACAGGTCTTCCAAAGAGGGAACCAGTAAATCCACCAGGTGACCAAGGGCTTTTTGAACCTGTTCTTTGTTGCTCCCTATCAGTCGGTCAGGTTGTACGGCCGGGTCGTAAATTCGCAAACGTATCCCCTCACCGATTAGCGCCTTGGCGACCTTAACATAGGGACTTTCACGCATATCATCTGTGTTTGGCTTGAATGCCAGGCCAACCATCCCAACCATATCAGGACCATACGAAAGGATGCGGGTGATGAGATTATGAATCTGTAAATCATTGCTCTCCACGATACCCTGCAACATCGGCAAACGCAGCGATTTGACTGAGGCCAACCGTAAAATCGCCCGCAAGTCCTTGGGAAGGCAGGATCCGCCGTATGCGAAACCTGGCTTGAGGTAGCACGGACTGATGTTGAGTTTGGTATCGGCGCAGTAAACCTCAGCGACGTGCCGAGCATCCGCCCCTGCGGACTTGGCAACCGCGGCAACTTCATTTGCAAACGTTATCTTCATAGCATGAAAAAGATTATCGCAGTACTTGACCATCTCCGCCTCGACGAAATTAAGCCGAAAACGTGGAGCATCATATTTTTCATAGACGCTTAAGAGCAGATCTCCATCTCCGGGATGAGCTTCGCCGACAACGATTTTCGGCGGATTGTCGAAGTCCTCCAGTGCTACGCCTTCACGTAAGAATTCCGGATGGAACACTACGTGTATGTCTCTGCCTACTTTCAGGCCGGACGTCTCTGCCAAAAGAGGGATTACTCGGTTGCTCGTGGTTCCGGGCAGACAAGTGCTTCGAAGTACAATAAGCGGACGGTTCTTGGAATTGCGGAGCACTTGGCCGGCCTCCCTGATGACGGTGTCCAGGGCCGAAAGGTCAACTTCACCGTCCGGTCTGGACGGTGTTCCCACGCATATCCATAACATGTCACTGCCGGCTATTCCCTCGGAGGGATCGGTCGTTGCTTTGAGCCGACCGGCTTTGTGCCCTTTCGCAAGCATTTCGGCCACGCCGGGCTCCTGGATCGGACAGTGTCCTTCTCCAAGGTCGGTGACTTTTGCAACAACAGGGTCCACTCCAATGACCTCGTGGCCGTCCCGGAGCAAACAGGCACCACTTACAGTTCCAACATAACCCATTCCAAAAATGCTGATCCTCATGTTCTTCTCCGTGTCCACTGCAGGACGAATTTATATCAACGGGCCCCCTGTGACTCAATTGGGGACTGCAAAATATTCATGAGTGTAAAGAATGTGCATAGCCCTGCATCCTGTCACTCGTGCTTTTATCATCACCTCACCTTTTGAACGACCCGCCCATCAGGTTTTACTTTTTACCTATTATCATAAAGTAGTTGCGGAATCTTGGATAAAGATACGCCAAACGTAATAGTGCTGAAACAATACAAGGTCCGTAAGGGATTCCAAATCGGCAAGTCTTTTCGATGCTGAAACCGGATTTCCTCATGTAATATGCCATCTCGGACGGGACATATTCACGTATGTGATTTCGTCCGGAAGGCGAGGGCTCGAAGTAGTTACGCAGAGGATTCTTACCTGAAAGCACTCGAACTCGACTGGCAATGCGGAGGAAATTCGTGGTCGAGAGGCTCAAATATCCGCCGGTTTTGAGCTTCTTATATATATTATCAAGGACGTTATTCGGATAGGCACACAAGTGCTCGATGGTCTCCAGGAACAGTATCACATCCACGGATTCGTCCTCTAATGGTAGCGGTTCGACCTGGATATCGCATGTTTTCAGGTCAATCTGGAACGCGTTGCACAAGGCTGATTGATCGTCATTGAGATCTATGCCTATCGCTTCTGCTCCTTTGAACCGTTTTACCAGCGCGCTCATGGGCCCAACACCGATCTCCACCACCGTACTATCTGATGAAATCAAAGGTGATACTTGCTCCCACGTGTATCTCATCCGCCGTTTGATTCTGGAATGATAGGGACTGTCTGTAACACGTATTATTTCTTCGTAGAGGTTGTCAAAGTCCATAATTCCTCTCGAATTGTGCTCGTGTTCTTTCGCGAATAATTACGATAGATTATCTTAAACCTTTCGACATGACACTTACGGCTGCGATCCGACAGGCAGGGACCTTCACGTCACGCCTTATTGCCTTGCTCGACAGATTTCTCATTTCGGGTCACACAGCTTCAAATACTCTTCACTCATCCGTTGGGCAACCTGACGCCAGGTAAAGCGCGAGCGCATCAACTTATGCGATTGCTCTCCTATAGCTCCAAGAGAATCTCGTTTTTCATATATGGATTTAATCGTTTCGGCAATCGACTGTGGATTAGGCTTACACTCCCATCCTCTGCATTCACGGACCACTTCACCCATATTACTCCCCGGCGTGACAAGGCAGGGACGACCTAATGCCATGGCCTCAAGAACCGACATTGGCATTCCCTCAAAACGAGATGTGTGCACAAAAACATCACAAGCCAGAAAATAGCGCAGTTTTTCTTCACCATATTTCGGGCCCAATAATTTGACATCATCTTTTAAACCCAGCGATTTTACTGCCGAATGAAAAGACCGTTCATCTCTTTTCCGGTGGAATGGTCCGATTACAAAAAGTTTACATCCAAAGCCACCAGACTGTGACTTCAAAATTGCCATTGCCTTCAGTAACAAATCAAGCCCTTTGTGATACATATCTATGCGACCGACGAAACCCAGCATTAAATCACCTGGACACCTGAAATCGTCCAAATCGGCCGGGGATAATTTCTCGCGGGCTTCAAGTAAATAATCCTCCACACCGTTGCTTATAGTGAAGATTTGTTTGACCTTGAACAAATCTTGAATTTCCTTGGCTTCTCGGGGGCTCAAAGCATGTATGGCCGCTGCGTTTTTCACATAAGAGCGAAAGAATAACAAATTGGCAATGCTCTTTTTGACCCGCTTAACCTTTTGGGCCAGAGAACTCATAACTCCACGTGGCGTAATTACATAGGGCCAATCGACTTGTTTGCATCGCCGCGCCAATGCTGTGTGGAAAGGAATGTACGTACTATGAAAATTCACAATGTCAGGTGTGCCGAACTCTTGCCGTATGCGTTCAATCCAGTTATGCGAAATCGTCCACGGGTCGTAATGTGGCTTGCGTGGGCTCTCAAGCAAAAAAACCCCCGGTACTTCTTCCATTGAAACGCCCAATGGTAGCGGCAGCGAGGGCAGCAAGCCAACACTAAGTCCAATTTCCGCTTGTGCTGCTGCTAAACCACGAATGCTGTGATTCTGTCCGCCGGCAATCCGTGATGGCTTTATCCCGCCAACATGCAATATCTTCATAACCGTTTACTCATGTCTTGACCTTATTTCACCGGGATTATCTTTGCGCTCACTTATCACCTTTGCGGGTACACCTGCCACAAATACATTATCTGGCGTATCTTTGGTAACAACGGCGTTAGCGCCGATAAGATTACCTCGGCCGATACTGACTCCCGCAGCTATCACTACGTGAGTGCCTATCCAACTGCCTCGACCAATTTTGATAGGCGATGGGTGTATACCTCCAAATCTGCATGAATCATCCTTAAATCCGTGATTAGAAGAGGCAATAACTACGTAAGGACCCGTAAGCACCTCATCTTCTATTTCCACGTTGCCAAAAGCATTGAGCCAGGTACCTTTGGCCAAATAAACATCATTGCCAACGGTCAACCGGTTCGGTGCTAACAGGGTGACATCTCTTCCGACGGAAAATTTTTTTCCACATTTACTAATGAACAAAGAGAATAACTTGCCGCGAATTCCAGGAGCGGGGCCGATATCAGGCCACCAATTGGTTAAGAGACGAACCAGCCATAGAGGCAAATCATACCGGCTGTATGTTTTTAATATATTAAAAGCTTTCTTTAACATCGACAGAAGGATCTATTTTCCTTTCCGCTTATCAAACCAGTCCTGCGTAATGTCTCTAAGTTTGGTATAAAGTTCAGTACGCCGTTTTTGCAGAATATCTGTTCGATATTCAGTGGCTTTTTTGGCATTTCTTTTGACAGCTTCTTTCATGCCCTCAACATCAGAGATTGTTCGTTCTATCACACCGGATAGCGTAGGTACATCGATGGACTTAATCATGTGCTTATCGTCCAGTAACTCTGGAAAACCTCCCTTACTGCCGCCGATAGAAGGCAGCCCTCTGGCAAAGGCTTCAATGATTGACCGGGGCAGTCCTTCCCCGTGGGAAGGCAGCACATATAAATCCGAGCTATCTAATTGGTCATAAACCGGTTGTCCGGGTGATAATTGTCCTGTAAACTTTACATATTCCGAAATCCCCAATTGTTGTGCCTGTTGCTCTAATTGCAAGCGATGCTTACCTTCACCAACAATTACAAGTTCCAATTTAATGCCCTTATTAATACAATCTGCAACCGCACCAATTAGAATATCGGGCGATTTGGACAAATGCCACAGGCTTCCGACAAAACATATACGCCAGGGGCCACAGGCTTTTGCCTTGCCATCTATGGTTCTGATACGCTGATCAATCGCAGATTGATCCACTATGGCACTGGCAGGCAATTCAATGCTGGAATAATAGCTTGACCAGCCACCCGGAGGAAATCGTTTTTGTAGTATATATTCTGTAACATACGCTGCCACCGCCGCATGACGGCACTGCCGCTTCATATCCCAAGTCCATTTTCGTCTGATGATCGGTCGTAACCTGCTTGCAAAGCTCCCCGGTGCTAATTGGGACCACGGATCACCCACAACTTCCACTGCATACGGACGTTTGGTACGAATAAATTCGCGAAAAAGCAGCATACTAAGATAACTTGGCACACGCAATACACAGGCATCACTACCTGTCAAAATTTGCCTGCTCATAGCAACAAGCTTCCGATGAGCCTTCAGATACTGCCAGGCGCCTAAGAAATCAGGTAGGGGGAAAAAGGTCACTCCAGGGCCGCTGGATTTTGGCGGCATGGTCTCCGGATCTACCTCACCAATTTTTCCCACCCGGCCAAATACCACAACCTCATCAAAAACCTCAAGGTACCGACGCCAGAATGTATAATCAAACACCGAATAAGGATAAACAGTGCCGTCCGGTGTCATCCTAAAATGATGTAAAAGAGATACTATAACACGCATACCCCCCCCTTGTTTTATTATAAGGCCACAAAGCCGTTGGTAGTTGTGCTGCCACTGGGCAGCATCCAAAGTCACGACTTCCGGCGAGTATAATAGCTTTTATTTTTTGTCTTTTGAGAAGCTGTTGATGTGACATTATCTTCGCTTGCTATGTCTGGCTTAATTTCTTAGTCCGGTTGAATTATGTCAGATAGACTTTTTGCTCTCCTCGATTATACCTTTTATGTTAAAGACTGAAGGTATTTCAGGTACGATGCTCTCGTCTTTAAGACCTTTGACTAATAAGAAAGCACTGTCTTGTGTGTGTTTACCGGAAAAGATAGCTTTGTCCGTTAATCTGTCGGCTTTTACCCTTGCCTTGAGGTTGAAACCTTCTGCACCAACCAAAACCATATCTGGCGCATTTTCAAAATATGGACCGGAATAAAGCTGTTCTTTTCTGTAAATATCTCTTATGACCTTTCTGTTATCTATCTGTAGTGATCGAAAGAGATTTTCGAGTTCAGACAAGACTATTTCACCCTCGGCTTGGTCAACAGTTCCGAAAGGGAACTTTCCTTTTAGATTCAGATAAATCCTTGCCGGGTCAAGAACAAATGCCTTTGTACCATAACATATGTTATCTAAAGAAATATCTTCTCCCTGCTTGAACTGCAGAAATCCTTCCTGTGCGAGAAGATAACTGATATAAACATCATAATCAAGTCTTTCAAAGCCGTGGTCGGAAAGCATAACAAGTAAATCATCCTCGCTGATGCGGGCGGTTACTTCCCCAATAACCTGGTCAATTCTTCTGAAATGTTCAAGGAACAATTCATGGTACTGATGGCTTTCGTCCTCATAGGCACTCCATAAGAAGTGCATCAATCGGTCTGTGCCGGTGAAAACAAGCATGAAGGTTTGCCAGTCCTGAGTCTCCCAAAGATACTGATAGGTTTCAATTCTCGCGTCAAGAGTCTTATCCAAATCTTTTAGAAACAAGTCCATCGCACTATGGGCTTTCTGTGAATCAACATCCAGGCGGTAGTCCAAGCGATGTAGCTGAGGTACAAGAGATTTCGGATAAACACTCTTTTCAAAGTCTATGGATACAAAGCCCGAGATGTGTACGCCATTCATCTCCCGGACAGGATAAGTTGAAGGCACGTTAATTATAACAGACTTTCCTTCCCATTGGTCCCAAAATGGTTCTGCTTTTAAGTCATTGAAATTTGGGAATTTCATTTTGTATGAGTGATCGAATAAATCCATAAAGCCGAAAATTCCATGTTGGCCGGGATTTTGGCCCGTAATTATTGATGACCATGCTACGGAAGAAACCTCTGGGATGGAAGAGTTCATCTTTTTGAATATTCCCTGGGAAATCAACTCGGCGGTATTTGGCATTACGCCAGTTTCGGCAAAATCTTTAATCATGCCGAAAGGCACACCATCAAGACCTATTATTACAGTTTTTGTATTTTTTGCCATGATTTCAGCTTATTTCAGCAATTATTCCACCAGCACATACGTTTTCGTTTTGGACAAGGACAAAACGCCCCAATTCCTGAACATCATTGAAGTCTTTGATGGCCACAGGTTTTTTTGTTTTGATGATGACTTCGGCAACCTCAAGATTCTTGATCATGTCAGAGTTTTCAGCAATAACTTCGAGCGTTGAGGAGTTGATCCTTTTGTCAATACTCTCAACTTTACATACAGTTTCCTGAGTGGCACATCTTATGGTCAGTTTCTGGCCTTTGACGAAGTCATGCTTGGCCATCCAGAAAATATTCGCAGGAATCCTGTCAGTTAAGACAGGTTCTGCACCCGGCAAACACACTACATTGCCGCGGTCAAGAAAAACTGAATCGGTAGTTGTAATGCCGATGCATTCGCTGGTAACAGCTTTGTCGGTATCTTCAAGGTATTTCTCGATTGAATTGACGTTTGTAATCTGGCCAGTCGGGAGGATTTTTACCTCTGTACCTTTCTCTATAACGCCGGACTCCACTCTGCCGACATTAATTCTCTTTTCTCCAACCTTGTACACGTCCTGGACAGGCATAAGCAGCGGTTTGTCTTCAGGGGTCTGCCTATTCTGCAAAGTGTCCAAACTTTCCAGGAATGTCAGGCCGGTGTACCAATCCATATTCTCAGACTTGCTCGCAACATTGTCACCTTTGATCGCTGAAATCGGGATGTAACAAGTAGATTCGATGGATATAGATTTGAGCCATTCGGCCACGTTATTTTTGACGGTATCGAAATTCTCATGGGAGAAATCCACCAAGTCCATTTTGTTAAGCACGACAACTACCTGATGCAGTCCGAGAAGAGATAACATATACGAATGTCGTTTAGTCTGCTCTTTGACACCTTCGACGACATCGATGATCAAAACGGCAGCTTCGGCCTGGGACGCTCCTGTAATCATATTCTTGACAAATTCAACATGTCCCGGCGCATCGATTATTACGTAACGCCTTTTGTCGGTTTTGAAGAAAACCTGCGTTGTATCAATCGTAATACCCTGTTTGCGCTCTTCTTCCAAATGGTCCAAAAGGTAGGCAAATTCGGTCTGCCTGCCCTGACCGTCTGAAGCCTTTTTCACTTCCTCAATCTTGTCCGGCGGAAGTGAGTCAGTATCGTAAAGCAGTCTTCCAATTAGTGTCGATTTGCCGTGGTCAACGTGGCCTACAATTACAAAGCTAAGTACATCCATTTTAATCCTTGCTGATATAACCTAATTCTTTTAGTTTCATCCTAACCTCATCCATATCTTTTCCTTCCAAAGATTTGTTGACAGGCAAAGAGGACAATGGATGTTCTTTCCTGCCAATACCTAAGCAAACCCATGCTCTTTCATGCAGATAGTAAAGAACCAGCTTCACCACTATTTCGACGGCCCCCGCTCCGAGAGCAAGAACAAGTCTTCCAGTAAAAGCAAAGAAAATCAATATCGTAGTGATGCTTGCGCAAATCCGCCAACTTAACGCTTTTAAAATTGATCGATGGCGAGCATCCTTGTAAGTAACCATTTTACATATACCCCAAAGACCTTAATTTTTGCATCATATAGTCCGATTCCTTGTCCTGTGCCCTGCCGCTTCTTTCCGAAATTTTAGAAACTTTCAACTCCTCCACAACCTTGTCTATCGTATCAGCATCTGAATCGACAGGCATACAACAAGTTTCGCATCCGATGCTTCTATATCGTTTCCCGTTTTTAGCAAAGTAGAGGTCAACACAGGGGATATTTTCTCTCTTGATATATTCCCAGACGTCAATTTCCCGCCAGCCGAGTAAGGGATGGACTCTCAGATGTTCTTCCTCCGCAGCCTTAGTCTTATACTGGTCCCATAGCTCTGGAGGCTGGTTCTTATAATCCCATTCAAAATCCTCATCGCGTGGACTGAAGATTCTTTCCTTTGCCCGAATACCATGTTCGTCCCTTCTGATTCCAAGATACAGTGCTTTGAAGTCGTGTTTGGCAATAGCTTTTTTTAACGCAATGGTCTTGAGTTCATTGCAACACTGAAACTTGCCCTTATCCGGACCGATCTCCTTGCTGATTGCTTCCTCGTTTTTAGCAACGATAAGCTTCATCCCCCATTCTTTGGTATATTTGTCTCTGAAGTCATAGATTTCTTTGAATTTGTAGGTGGTGTCAATATGAAGAACCGGAAATGGGATCTGGCCAAAGAAGGCTTTTCTGACAAGCCACAACAATGTTGTGGAATCTTTGCCGATAGACCAAAGCATTGCAACCTTTCTGAACTGGCTGTAGGCTTCCCTGATGATAAAAATACTTTGATTTTCCAATTTATCCAACTGATTGATGCTGTAGTTCATGCTAAGTACACTCCGATTACTCAATACGGTTTTTTAGTTCCTTCTGAATTGAGGTTGTTGCCCCTTGTAAGGATAACAGCGTTAATTATTGTCAACTTGTTTATACTGACATTTCCCATTGACACGGTTTAAAAGCATACTTTTCTCCGTCCGACGTCAATAATCTTATAAAAATCACCTTGAACTTTCAAGGATTTTCATTTCCGATACAGTTCTATTGGAAATTGGCAGGAATACATGGCTTTTTGTGCCCTACTTTTCTGCTAATACCTGCTTTTGCATAGACCATGACCGCTCGAACCTTCACATATCCGTGTTTTTCAGCAATTCTTATCATTAGCCATACTCAAACAATACATAATTCCTTAAGAGAGTAATCCACAGAAAAGTGGCTGTTTTTAACCTGATTGTACGCATATTCATGCGAGATTCTTCCCGATTCAAGTACTTCCATTACCTTATCCGCCCATTTTTCGGCACCGAGGTCCAGGGGTAAATGCGTGAACACTTCTGATAATAGCGCTTTTACATAAACATTTCTGAAATGCTTTCGGGAAGAGACCTTTTAGGGCTCCATCTGCAATGATTTTTAAGCTTTTGAAAGCTCCCATATATGTTGGAAACATCAGCGCTACCTCGCAAACGTCCAGGATCTACTTCAACCTTCATCTTTACGCCGCAGTTCTCGATCATCATTTCAAGCAGACTGGACATCTTCGTTGGCTTGCCCGAACAAAGATTAAAAACTTGCCCGCTGGCTGGCTCTTGACACAAAGCCCAAATAGCTTCCACAGCATCGTGTATGTCGAGAAAATCGCGAGAACTCTCCAGGTTTCCGACCTTAATCACATTTGCTTTCTTAGAAAGTGCCTGTTTTACCTGCTGGGCGAAAGACCCCGGTGCCAATCTAACTGTTACGCCTTTGCCGATTAACTGAAATGGTCTTACCACCATAACGCAGATACTAAAAGCACGGTGATAGTACAGAGCGATTTGAGTGGCCAGTAGTTTACTCAAGCCGTAGGGAGTAACAGGCTCGCACGATGTTCGTTCATCCACAGGTACTCGACTTGGCTCAATATGCCCATATTCTGCGGCAGAACCGGCTGTAACCATAACCACTTCCGGTGCATAATGACGAGTGGCTTCGAGTAGAGCAGCTATGGAAAGAACGTTAACCTTATATATTTCTAAGGGGTCTTCAGTGCCGAATATTCCTGCAAGGTGAATAACATAATCAGGTTTGGATTGCTTAATCAACTCCGCAACATCATCCTTACAGGATAAATCCAGCTTGTAAAATGAATCACAGCTTGCCGCGGGGCCATCTTGAACATCCACACCGATAACATCCGGAGGAGGTTGTAGATGCTTGAGGTAATCGGACATATACAGGCCGGCGAAGCCGCATACTCCTGTAATGAGAACCCGCTTCTTCATAATTTTAATATTCTGCCGCAATTCTACGGGTGTAAACCCGTAGATGAAGTTATCCGCCGAAGGCGGACAGGCAAAGCCTGTTGCGGCAAATGCCACGGGTTTTAACCCGTGGAAATTTACTTTCGCAAATACTTATCGCGTGACTGCTCGAAGGCCTTAACGGCCATTTCGTAATCATCAACTCGCCCGATATCGAGCCACTCACAGTCGCTACGAAAAGACAGAACGGTCCTGCCTGCATTTTTCAATTTCATCATGAGCATAGGCATATCGAGGTACTGGGCTTTGGTGATGGAATCAAGCACGGATTTGTCGAACACGTTCACACCCATGCTCACCAAATACTCGAAGCTGGGTTTCTCCTTGTACTCCAACAATTCTTCATTCGGGCCGAGTTCAAGGACACCAAAGTCAATCTTGACTTCTCTGGTGAACACACCGATTGTAGCTGTTGCTCTCGAATTAATGTGGCTGCGGACTATCGCTGCATAATCGAGCGTCGTAAGCAAATCACCGTTCATCACCAGGAAGGTATCTGTGAGATTATCTACAAGAGAAAGACAACCTGCGGTGCCCAGTGGTTCGTTCTCAATGCAATAGCTGATGTCAAGCCCCAATGCCGAACCGTCGCCGAAAAAGGCCTGTATCAAATCAGCCAGGTGATTTACCGACAAGGTAATCTTCTTGAAATCCGCTGATTTAAGTTGTCGAAGTACGACTTCCAGTATCGGCATTTCGCCGATGGGCATAAGCGGCTTTGGAAAGACTGTCGTGTATGGCCTGAGTCTTGTTCCCTTGCCTCCGGCTAATATTACAACTCTTATATCATTCATATTAATCATTTTTGTCGTTCCACTACGGAAAACTAAACTGCGTAAACATCAGGTCGGTATTTTTCGATGTTTTTCTTGATCCATTCTATCGTTTTGGACAAGCCCTCTTGTAGAGAGTACTTTGGCTGCCAACCGCACATTTCTCTCGCAATAGTGTTGTCGCTTATAAGACACATAACTTCACTTTTTGATGGTCTTACACGTGACAGATCCTGTTCAATGGGCATATTTCCCTTACCCAACATTTTCAGAATTTCTTTAACGATTGTCTCGATGCTGTTGCCGGAGCCGGTCCCAAGATTTACAACCTGGCCAAGGGCTTCGTCACAAAGCCCCACAGTAATAAGGCCTTCTGCTGTGTCTTTAACGAACGTCAAATCACGAACCGGTTCCAGAGAACCTAAACTGACCTTGTCACGTGTAAGGGCCTGGCTTACAACCGTGGGTATCAGAGCTCTTGCCGATTGACGAGGCCCAAACGTGTTAAAAGGCCGGACCGTTACAACCGGCAAATCGAAACTTTGGTAATAAGACTGAACTATCTTATCAGCAGCTATCTTGCTCGCCGAATAGGGTGACTGTCCCTGTAGGGGATGTTTTTCATCAATAGGTGTATATTGAGCAGTTCCATATGCTTCACTCGTTGAAGTATGAACCATGCGGGTTGTTCCTTCGTCGCAACAGGCCTGCAAGACATTAACGGTACCCTGAATATTAACCCTCACGTAATCACTTGGCGCCACGTAACTATAAGGGATGCCGATTAGGGCGGCAAGGTGGAATACATAGTCGCACCCACGCACCACTTTTCTCACAAAGAACGGGTCAGAAACGTCACCAAGAATAATTTCGAGACTACTCTGGCTCGCCTTGGGCAAATCGGAAATCATCCCCAAATCACTGCGACCGTTGTATTTCACGAAAGCACGAACCTCAGCTCCTTTGACCAGCAGTGCTTCGATAAGATGCGAGCCGATGAAGCCGCCGGCACCGGTAACCAACACTTTTTTTCCTTTTAACATGTTTGTCCCTTTTTCAAAATCTAAAACAACGACAGAAATGCATCAATTGTTTAAGTTGTCTTGCGACACATACAATTCTTCATATTTTCTGACTGCAATTCTAATATCGAGATTTTTCCGAACAAACTCTTGTCCGGCCAGTCCCGAGTTCCTCGTTTTCTCTTTGTCCTTCAGAAGTTCAATCAAGCATTGTGCAAAAGGTTCTATATCATTAATTTCGAACAGATTGTTTCTCATTTCAGGAGCCGTTGCTGTCGCGATGCCCCCGATTCGGGAAGCAACAACTGGTTTGCCGGCTGCCTGGGCCTCAATTATGGAAACAGGCATTCCCTCCTCCCTCGATGGCAGTATGAAAATATCAATCGCATGGTAAAACTCTCGAATATCGTCGAAGTCTTGGACCCTTGCAAAGTATTTCGATAATCCAAGATCGTTTATCTGCTGTCCGATCCTGTCATAGAGACTTGTATTTGATTCCTGACTGGAGCCAACGCGCCTGCCACAAAGCAAGAAGCGGGCATTAGGGACCTCATTAACGGCCAGGGCTGCTATCTTAACCAGGGCTTCATGATTCTTCTGGGGCCTGTAGGTGCCGACGTGTCCGACAATCATATTATCCAAAGAGAAGCCAAATCTGCTTAAATCGAGAGTATTGTCGGGTTTCTGAGCGAAGAACTCTGTGTCCACACCGTAAGAGATTGATTGAATCATAGCGTAAGCAACAGAATTACCGGCGAAATATGATTCGCTAACAGCCCGTGATGAAGTGGTTATACTGGTTGCAGTCTTAACAACAAACCACCGCATAATACGAAGATAGACGTTCTTGATGAAGCCCATATCGGGCCGCGCTTGGTGATAACTGGCTACTCTCACAGGAACTTTGGCCAAAAGCGCCGCCAGCAGCACACTACCGCCTAAATCCGAAAGGTGGCTGTTTATAGAATCATATTTTTCCCGACGTAGAAAGCTGTAGAGCTTATAAATGAACCGAACTTGGTCATACTTCATCCGGCACTGTAGTACCTTGGCCCCAAACCCCCTTGCTTGGTTAGTATAAGGCCCTTCGGCCGATCTTGTGCATAGAATGTCCATATGGAATCGACGCCGGTCATAAGTTCTCAGCATAGACATCAAAAATGTCTCAATGCCGCCATGATTCATTCCGCTCAAAATATGAAGCACCCTAATTTTTTTCTTCTCGTCCACCGGCTAATACCATGATAGCTTGGAACTTCCTGCTGAACATATTATGCGAATACTACTCTTCACTCAAAATTGAACCGGTATATTTTACCAACCGAGTACATTACTACCACTACTATCGTTGTTTTAGCAACCGTAAATCTTACTGAGTTCACGAAGCGAGTAATCCACCGCAAAGTGGCTGTTTTTCACCTGATTGTACGCGTATTCGTGGTCGATTCTTCCCTATTCAATTATCTCCATTGCCTTCTCCACCCATTGTTCGGCACTAAGCTTTTGATGAGCCTTCAGATACTGCCAGGCGACTAAGAAATCAGGTAGGGGAAAAAGGTCACTCCCGGGCCGCTGGGTTTTGGAGGCATGCTCTACGGGTCTAACTCTCCAATTTTTCCCACCCGGGCGAATACCAAAACCTCGTCAAAAACCTCAAGGTACCGACGCCAGAATGTATAATCAAACACCGAATAAGGATAAACAGTGCCGTCCGGTGTCATCCTAAAATGATGTAAAAGAGATACTATAACACGCATAGTGCTGCATCAGACTCCGTGATATGAAATCCGCAACCTTTAAGGTCTTCGAAACATATCTCTGGCGTTTCGTTAATATTCTGTTCAACGTTGCAAATATCGGTTATCTGAAGTCGCTCTCAATCCATGTCCCTTTTCTTGACCGTTTGGATAAATACGTCGCTCGTGGTCAAATCGTCATCAGATATGTTCTTAAATCTTCGTGCGAGGTGCTTTCTTTGAATTGTCGAATCCTTCTTATATTTGACCTCACAAACGACTTCAAAACCAAATCTACTCATTAGCTCAAGGTGAGTGGAGTATGGAAACCTATTTATTAAATAGGCTCGTTTTCCCTTTATTAGGTTCCATAGGACATCCGAGTATCCCCAATGTCCGTTCCACTGCTTTGCATTTCCGTGGCATTTAAAATCAATGGTGTGAGACATAAGGCCACCGGGTTTGAGCCAGCGACATAAGTTGTGATAAGTGGACACAATATCGTCAACGTGCTCCAGGACAGCTTGAGAGTAAATCATATCAACCGCATTTTCTTTCATAATTTGTGAATCGTACCAGGGAGCAAAATAAGATATTTGTATGTTACTGTCTGTGCGACAGTTAGGATTTAAAAGTGCTTTTCGTATAGATGCTATCCTGCTCGCGTTCAATGCTTTATCAAGACGTTCATCAGTCAGAATATGTGTTGGAAACTCGTATGACTTTAAGTTTGGCTTGACCCGTGGAAATTCGGCCTCATCTGGAATCTTCTCACGCTCTTTGAATAGTTCTGCCAACTCATCCAAAATCTCAATGTTTCTTTTGTTATCGGCATATCTGAGAACGTCTAATGCATAATACTTATTCGCCCCGGATATTAGTGCAGCTAATCCTACTCCGAGGGAATCGCCGGGCCCAAGTTCAGCAATAACATCTGCTTGAGTTGAAAGATTATTCTTATGGGCCATTATAAGATGTCTTAACCATACAGAGTAGCAATATCGAGCAGAAGTCGTTCCACCGGTGCCTGCTGTTGTAATCGCGTTGTATAGTACAGGAACGTAACTTGTGATTCCCTTGAGTAACGGTTTGATATTCATTTCCTTTTAGCTCCCAATTGGTTCTGTAATTGTTCGCCTGAAATCTCTTACCTTTATTTGCTTTTGTCGCAGCCGTAAACAGTACATAATTCCTTAAGAGAGTAATCCACAGAAAAGTGGCTGTTTTTAACCCGATCATACGCATATTCGTGGTCGATTCTTCCCTCTTCAATTATCTCCATTGCCTTCTCCGCCCATTGTTCGGCACCCAGGTCCAGGGGTAAATGCGTGAACGCTTCCGGCAGCACTTCGCTTGCCTCACGACTGATGACATCGGAACAAACTACACGCAGCCCTGCTGCCACTGCTTCTACCAGTGTCAGCGGCATTCCTTCGTAAATAGAAGGAAACAACAATACATCGAATAAGTGCATCATCAATTGCGGTACATCATTGCGATTACCGGCAAAGATAATCCTGTCGCTGATTCCAAGGCTCCGGGCTTTTGCCTCCATCTCTGTACGCAGATGCCCATCACCGGCCAGGAAGAAAAAAGCCCGTTCTTTACGTTTGATTATTTCAGCGGCAATATCAAGAAAGAAGGTATGATTCTTGGCCAGGCGAAAACTGCCCACGTGTCCTATCACCAACGCATCGGAAGGAATCCCAAAGTCTGCTTTTGTTACGGAAGGCTTCTGGCTCGGACGAAATGCTTCCACATCTATGGATGTATAAAGCAACCCGCACTTATCAATGTTGTTCCACTCCTTGCCGAACAGGGCAGAGGCGGCCTCGCTGGAGCAGCCCAGACAGTGCGTGGCATGCTTCATTATCATACGTCTCATCAACTGGGCATACAGCTTACGATAAAATGTGCGCTGATACTTATCACGGGTTGTATGACTATAGGCGATTCGTACCGGAACATTACATTGATGGGCAACTTTCAGAATTATTCCACTAAAGAGCCAGCCGTGAGAGTGCACTACATCATATTGGTTTTCGCGAAGTATTCGTGCCAACCGACGCTGGTACGTCAAAAATGGCTTTAGCTCACAGCGTATAATTTTGCTTCCTAAAGATGTAATCTCTTCTTCGTAGAGACCCTTCTCCGGCTTGGCCACACAAAAGTCCATTTGCAAAATATTGCGGTCTGCCTTGCGAAGCAGTTTAATAAGCCAGTTTTCCGCACCGCCAGGACTCATACGGGCTATAATATGCAGTACCCGCCGAGGCTTGCACTTCTGCACTATTGGATTATTCATACGTAAAAATCAGTGCCTCCGTTTTCTAACTCATACAAATCAGGTTCCTCATAAGCAGTTGGAACTATCTCTTCTTCACCACAAAAGCTTTTCAGCAACCAGGCGATAACGATAACCCTAAAAATGGGAGTAATAAGTAAATTTACATGGTTGCGCACGGTAATCATAAAAAGACCGTAAGCAACAATGAATATCAGCGTGTTTGCTGGAGACGTCATGGTGGCAAAACGGGCATAAATGCGCCGCAGGACAATTCCCATAATTGCCATATGAAAAAATACGCCCGGAAGTCCGAAATTCAAATACCCCTCCGCTGAGATTGAAAAGCCCGTCCCTGAAGACTCGGGACCAAAATGTGTATATGTCAGCCATACCGCTGGACTTACACCCAAATAGATCCACATCTTGCCTGACAGATAAGGAATAATGTGCACTATCGCCTGCACATAGGACCGCCCGTGCCAAAAAGATTCACGTCCGGGCACAAGCATTGTCGTCAGGTTCACCGTACTGATGGATCCTCCCATCTCAACCAGCGAATCATACCAGTGAGTCTGTTCTGTTTCTCTGGCATGTTTTAATAGCTCAATCATCTTGGGTACATCGAAGGCTGCTACGTTACGAACTATCTTAATCGCGGAAAACGCCATCAGCGCACAAACAGCAATGATTATGAGAGATTTGAGCTTTATACGTTTAATTATATAATGGTGCACCAGAAGCAGAATCATGCCCTGGGTCACCATCTGGGTCCTGCCGCCTTCGAATGCTAATAGACACAAATATATTATAAAGAGAGAGACACCGAACTTGCCTCTTAAAAGGCGCCCATAACGTAAGGCAACCGATGTAATATAAATACCAAATCCTAATGAAAAAATAGAAAATTGCAAATTCCAGAGCCTGTAGTATTGCGAGAATCTGTCCATATGTATGTAAACTTCGTAACCTTTCGTAAGCCAGGTGCGGATGCCAATCCCAAAGATAAATCCGATGTGAATAATCAACGCAAGCAGCATTATAGCTGTACCAACAAGTGTCCAGGCGGCAGTAGGCAATGTTCTTATTTTGGTGGATACATAAATCCTTTCCTTTGGTGCCGCCAATTCATATCCAAACAGGAAGCTTAAAAGACCAAGATTTACAATAAACATCACGAGATAATATTGCTCAGGTGCGGGAAATACCCTTTGGCCGGCACGATCGCTGATATCTACAATTCCGAAAAGCCACAATGCAAGATAAGAAAAATGAAATGCCGCGTAAAAAAGGACATAGAACACATCAGGAGCAAGATAATTCCGGGGCCCTGAACGTACACGCCAGGCAATGTGGGCGATACAGATAAAAAGCCCAAAAACCAGAGCAACTTTCGTGTAATATTCCCAGTTGAGTCCCGCAGTCGATTTATAAAGTACTAAGGAAATCACAATGCCTGCAGTAACCGCGCACAGGTAAGCAGTTCTGTGTCTGCTTGCATACACATCTCCAAACTCATGGACCTGCAACAGTGGAGCGTCACTGTAATCCGAAATCATACTATCATCTGTGTTATCACTCACTTGTTACACCTGTACACTTCGTACGAAGCACTATATTCCATATTATTATAGCCAACGCCCCGATGCCCTGTGCTGATGAACCTATCAACATCGCCCAGGCGCCTCCAACAACGCCAAATCGAGGAATTAGCAACCAACTGGCCAGTAACGTTACCAACATAACCATTGCAGACAATGGAACCTGTATTTTAAAAAGTCGTGCCGAGGTGAGGCCGACACATACCATTGTGCTTACATATTGCACTCCACCGGCGGTTAGAAGCCATAAAAACAATGTTTTGTACTGGGCATAATCCGATGTGTAAATAATAGAAATAAACCTGCTGCCTAATAGAAGTCCCAGTATCACACCCGTTAAACCAAGAAATGCTGCTGCAACAACCATCTTGCCTAACAACTTAAAATAGCCGCGGATATTTTCGATGTAGTACCTCGCAAGTCGCGGCACCGCAGATACTGACATCGCGCTGATAGCGATTCTGAATAATGCTATGATATAGGCCAAAGATCCAAAATATCCCAGTTGTGCGCTTCCAAGATACTTATCTGTAAAATAACGAGGGATGCCAGCATAAAGACTTGTTATTGCCATTGTTACACCAAGCGGCGCCGAAAGAATTCCAATCTTTCTCATACAGTGGACGTCAAATATAGGCCTGGCCTTTTCGAATCTTCGGACGGAGGAAAGATCAAACCTGAAAAAAATAATCACCCAGACTACCGCAACACAAGCAAAGGCCAGAGGAAGTTTTCTGGTGAGCAAGAGAACTATTAAAAAAATAAGCGCGCCGGCCAGACCTCTGACAATTCTTGATAGAGCAACTTTGTCCAATCGCTCGTATTTTTGCAGCAGTCCATAGGTAATATCGGCATAACAATCGGCGGATTTGTATAAGACCACACTAAACATAATTAGTATCATTTCAACACCTTTACCCAGAAATGTCGAAATGATAATGGCCGACATTACCATAAAGGTTACCGACAAAATCCGAAGGGCAAAAAATTCGCCGAATCTGTGTTCGTCTTTTGCATCCGATGCCATTACTCCGCCAAGGAACATATTGCTTAAATACACGATAGGGGTAACTATCGCAGTGGCTAAGATAAACATACCGACTTTTTCCACCGGCAGCAGCTTTGTCATGACCATCAGCATCAGCCACAGACAACCAGAATAGAACATGTTGCCTGCAAAAGACCAGATAAAATTCTTGCGAAGAGATAGGCGTTCGAGTATGACTTTCTCCAAATTCTCTCCTCGTTCTAAAAATCTGTATGAGCGCTAAAACCTTGTATTTATTTGCACCCTGTTTAACAGCTGTTCTTGGAATTAGCAGGACTTTTTTCCCCGATGTACATTAAATGAGTCGACATAAATCGCATTCTTGGGTACACGTGCATATATCGACTAATGGTTCTGGATATGAGATTTAGAAACCTGAAAGGCAGATTGATATGCCTGATAAATCGTTTCTTTCCTTTAAAATAGGCAGAATGAGATAGCATGGGTAGTTGCAGACCGCCTACATAATCGCAGAACAACGTATTAAGTCCACACTTTTCATGTAGACTTCTGAGTAAATATTTATCAATGCGCTTATGACTGTAATAGACTTTTGGCCTGATTACTTTGTGGGCGAATCCATTCAAGCCGTAAATATTCGGAATTGAGGTAACAACATATCGTTTGGCTATCATATTTATCCTGCTGACCACGGTGTCGAGGTCTTCAAAGTGCTCTATGAAACCGCCGGAAAAAACAACGTCGTAACTGGCTGCAGTAAGTTCGGCTTCGAAAAAATCCAGGTTTAATACTTCGGAACGGATTCCCTGCATTTCCATGTTTTGTTTCGTAATGGCAACAAGCTCTTCAACATACTCTATACCGGTGACGGAATAACCAAATTGCTTATTGAAAAATGCCATCCATCTGCCAGATGCACATCCTATTTCGATAAGCGACATCTTATCGGATTTTGGGAGATTATTTTCAAGTATGCTATAAACATCGTGCTTGGGCCGTGCGATATTAGGCAGTTTTATTCCCACCCAAGATCGTTTCCAATATTCTTGTGTGGTTAATTTGTTGGCCATAACTGAATTTATGTAAAGACTAAAATTTACAATAGGAACGCACCCGCCAGGTAATATGGGCGATACAGACAAAAAGCCCGAAAACCAGAGTAACTTTCGTGGAATATTCCCAGTCGGATTCCGCAGTCAATTTATAAAAGACAAAGGAGATCACAATGCCTGCAATAACAGCGCACAGGTAAGCAGTTCTGTGTCTGCTTGCATACACATCTCCAAACTCATGGACCTGCAACAGTGGAGCGTCACTGTAATCCGAAATCATACTATAATCTGTGTTATCATTCACTTGTGACACCTGTACGCTTCGTACGAAGCACTATATTCTATATTATTATAGCCAATGCCCCGATGCCCTGAGCTGATGAACCTATCAACATCGCCCAGGCGCCTCCAACAACGCCAAATCGAGGAATTAGCAACCAACTGGCCAACAGTGTCGCTAATGTAACGCTGGCAAACGGGAGACATCTTTCCTGTCTCAATCCAGATAACCGAGGTTTCTAAGCCGCTGCCTCAAAATCTCCTCCTCCTCATCTGTGTATTGGCCCGCACTTGATGCAGGCGGGGGTGGCTCAACCAATGAACCGCCATTCGTAGCTGCCTCAACGATGCGTTTGGCAGGACTATCTACAAAGGCCTCTTTTATAACCTGACCTCCCATGTCATCCGGGACCGGCAAGCCAAGTTGGTACATAACCATTGGTGCCACATCTATGATATTCATCGGCGGAGCATCAGCATTTGGCTTAACACCAGATCCGTAAGCAAGAAAAATCCCATCGGTGCGGTGCGTACCAGTGTAATGGGGAAGTTGCTCTGCCAATTTGGGACTGCCAATTACTCCTCTTCCCCAAACATAATACTGTTCATCATTTGCTTGAACTACGATGTCGGGGGCGCATTGCAAATACGTACCGTGATAGATCTCCTCTGCAAACCGTACCCGAGAAATTACACGCTTCCCGCTGACAGGGTCTTTAATTTCCAATAAACGCTCACGCAGCTCGCGACGAAGCGTTTCGTACTCCAGGCCCGGCTTGACAATCCCCTGCTCCTCACGGCCTTTTAAGTTGATTCGTATCCCATTAACATAAGCAAAGAAAGCTCGAGTTTTACTCCAATCAAAGGGATAAGAACTACTTGTCACGCGAGCAAAACTTTTGTCGGATAGACATCGTGCGACTAACCGTTTTGTATTAGTTATTGCGAGAAGCCTCCTGGCAAACTGATGTAGACGTTTCGGTTTATATCGAGCATAGCCCGCCTCTACGAGCCATTGGCCTAAATAATACCTGCCGACACATGGCCCAAAACCATGATCCGATATCAACATGCAGACGGTATCATTTCCTGCTGCTTCAATTATCTCACCTATAATTGAGTCAATTTTGGAGTAGAAATCGCGAATGCGATGGGCCAAAAGACCGGTGCCCGCAGGGCCTAATGATACAATCTGGTCATACAAAGCGTGTTGGATACGATCAGTTCCAACAAACACCGCCATAAAAAAATCCCATGGCTTCTTAATCAAATACTGTATTGTTCTGTGAAGCCCTTCGGTCATATTTTCAATGTCCTCAAAAAACTTAGCTCCATCATTCCTAAGCGCCTCTCGAAGAGGATTGGCCTCACGCCCTGTCATTCCTTGCTTCAGATTCTTCTTCATCCTCATCGAAAATCTCGGCATGCAATTGTTCGCCAATAACTCGTCTTTCAGCGATGGAGGGTAAGTACATTTAGAATTTAGTATCGGTGTGAGCATACCGGTAACTAATGATCCTTTGATGGTTTCCGCTGGATAGGTCAGTGGTACACACAATACCGTAGAGACCAGGCCTGCCTCAGAAAGGCGCCGCCACAATGTCGGCTTACCGATCAGGTCTCGACGAACTGGTGGCGCTGCATAGCTACCTAATACTGCGTGCGGTGCAGACCACCCATAGATCCCGTGCATACCAGGATTCATACCTGTGGCAAGGCTGGTCCACGCAACCGGAGTGATATCTGGAATCGTCGACATCAACTTCGTCCGATAACCGGCAGAACACAACCGCTGGAGGTTTGGCATAACACCAACATCAATGAATCGATCAAATATCGACCATGTGCCACCGTCCAGTCCGAGCACTAATACTTTTCGTCCCATCTGAATTGTCCTTCTTACAAAAGAGATCTTTAACGTTGTATCTCAAAACCAAAATTCTCTGCCCACCTGAGAATTAAAACATATTGGCAATATCACACAGGATATTAACACCATCGGAGGAAAAATCGAAAGAGAACAAATCTCAATAATTACATGAATGTTTGCATAGAAAAACTATTTTCTTCGTGCTAAAATATAGATAAATCGTTTCCGTTCAATTGCCTTCAGGCTCAGAAACCAGCTGCTTGCAAGTGTCGTGGCTATGGCTGCAATTACTACAGCAAAGAGTGCAAGCCACGAATCAGGCGGCGCCAGGTATTTCCAGATGATAATCATGAATACACTCGGCAATGATCCCAGCAACGCTGGCCACCAAACCTCCTGAACACTTTCACGCATAGAAATATGCATTTTCCAGTTAAAATACACCGGTAGGACCATACCGGATGTTATTGCCATTGGTAAAAAATTTGACCATGCTATACCTGTCAAACCAAGATTAAGAACCTTGATGGATAATATCGCCAGAGTAACACAAAAAATTGCAGATATGGCAGCAAGTATTCCGAATACCCTATGCTCACCTTTACCAACTAACACCATGAAGTTACTATGTTGTGATAACCGCAAACCATGTCCTATAGCCAATATTGCTAAAATAACACTTAGCTCGTCAACTATTGTTGGATCAGGAAATTTAGCTCCTACCCAAACAGAAAGAAATTCTCTACCCATAACCACCAAAAAGCATATAGCAGGAATCAGTAATAACAGAATGTATTTTTGGCTTAAAAAAGCTACTTCATGTATTCGCGCCCTGTCATCTCTGGCGTCAAGATCGCTCACAGCCGGCTTTATCGCTCGTGTGAAAGCCTCCACTTTCGATAGTAACATAACACTTGCGGCTGCAACAGAGAATCTTGCAACGTGTGATGTCGATATAAAAATACCAATAATAATATCACTGCTTTTATACATTATCAGCCCGGCCATTGCATACAATAAAGTATTAATACCGTAAGCCAACATTTGCCTTAGCAATTTAAAATCTATGTTTTTCATCGAAATTGAAATATCGGGCATCAATTTTTTGATGAAAATCAATTGCATGACCCTTACAGAAATTTCGCTTAATCCATACATCAATCCTATTGTAACAACGCCATAATCAAACGATAATAAAATCACCAACAAAACAGTACGAATAATCAAGTGAATTAGGATAGCCAGGTTCATTAGGTCGTATCTCTGCAATCCACTCAATACGGCACTGGATAATTGCAGCGGCATTGCTATCGCAAAACAGAATCCAACCACCAGGACGAGAATACCAGCAGTGGCAACCAGATTGGGGTCGATAAGAAACCAGGAGCCGATGTTGTAGTAAACCACCAGGCTTGCCAGGATGAGCACAATGGATAGGGCCGAAAAGAAAAAAAGTGAGGTGCTAATTACCCGCTGAATCCCTTCCTCATCGTTTGTTGCCAGGTATACTGGAATGTATCTGTTTATAGAGCTATTTAGTCCCATGCTTAACATGGTTCGATAGTTAAAAATGGAGGCAACTATAATCCAAACACCATATTTGGCTTCGCCTAACTTGCCGAGAAAAAACCCGATAAGAAAGAAGGTGATTACAGCTTGAATTATTTGCGTAATAACATTGAACAATGTATTATGAATCAGGCTTGTAGATGTTGTAATTTGATGCTTGCTCATATAAGGGGTAGACAGCGACATCCCAACGCTTGGCGCTCAATTAAAGGTATTTACAGAGGATGTTGAAGTTTTTCAAGGCTCTCTTAAACTTGTTTGGGGGTATTGAAAATACCTCCTCACACACAAGTGAACAAAAAGAATTTTTTATAAAGCGATAAACGCTTGTGCACTTCTAAACCTCGTTATTAAGCTGCTATATATTGTCACTTTCCCGAGTCGGAAATTTCGGATTTCGTTTTGTATGGAGTTGGCAAAAGTATTCTCCCGCTTTTGGGGCCCAGCGTCAACTCGCGAACTGCTTTCTTGGATGTCCAGTCCAGCCACAACTTATTTTTGTCGATAAGTACCTGACGCTGGTCATCCGTTGGGTTGACAACTATCTTCGCATTTGTATAGTTCCTTAACCAGCAACCGTTCCGCAAATACCGTACCGACGTAGGCTTGCCAATCTGCAAATCATATTCGTCGTGCCAGGGCGCCTTTAGATTTCTTCCCAACCCTTTGTCACTGCTTGCATAAAAAAGAGAATAACCCGGTCTTTTAATTAGAAGAAATGAACAATAAACATATCGGAACTGTTCGTTTCCAGGGTCCGATGGTTGAGGGTAGCAGGCCCACCAGTCGATGAGCCCTTTGTTGACGATTGCTTCGTGGCGCCGCATGCATCGCAGCCATTTCTCCCCGCCCCAGTGTCGGTTGGGAGCTCCGGTTGCGTCTGTGCCGTAACCTACCGCCCATTCATGCATAATGCCGTCAACCGTATCCATTAAATCATATAAATCGCTGTTGTTTCTCTCCAACTCCCAGTAAAAGCTGGCATTTACAACCAGAATGTATCCGTGCTGGGCAAGAGCTTTATGAACTTTACGCAAATACCTCAGATAAGCTTCCTTCCAGCCGGCTATGTTATTTGCATATTTCCAGTTAGGGTACCGCTTGTTGAATCTCACCTTAATCCTGCGTAGCACAACATTGTCAAAACCGATACCATCGTATGGATAGTCAAGATTCATCCCCTTCCGGGAATTATAATCGTATTCATTGGCTTTTCCGGAAACAAAATCTACGATTCGCTGCACTGCCCAGTTTTGAAACTCCTCATTGCCCACATCAAAATGGAAGCGGTTATAGTTAGAAGAATTCTTGTTGCGGGCGTCCCAGCGAATCCTATTATCTGGATTTCTGGGATCAGCTTTGCGAGGGTTCTTGGTATCCTTGAGCAGGAACCATTCTGGATGGTAAGTATTTACATAATCATAGTCAAAAACGTATTCATAAGAAGTTCTGGGGCGAGTTGAAAGAGAGCACATAGAACGCAGCATCAACTTCTCAGGAGCACGTCTTCTTATGAGATTCCAGCCAGGACGGCTGTGCCAAACGATTCCTTGGGACTGCCAGACAGCATCATAACGAGAGATATTTTGAAAGATCACTTCTGCATTGAGCGGTATGTTTTTCCCTCTAACTTGTTTCGCTACTTCATGCTTTCTTAGAAAATTCACGCCGAAACCTTTGCCGGTACTTGGATAAGGTGGCTCCGCCATGCAGGACAAACTCGTCGTGGCTATGAAGATGAAGACTAAAACACATTTGTTAAGAAGTTTGAGCATAGGAATCTTTTCCAAAATGCTGAGGTTTATTTTTCAAAGACAAAGAAAAAACAGGCCGAACATTCTGCCGGCTTTAAATAAACAATCACTAAAGAAGGATACGACCGTTTCAGACGGGCTGTTCAGGCTGTGATAGAGCAGTCGCGGATAAAACTCGGCCCTCATAATAATATAATGGCATCTCTTTCGTCAAGGTTGTGAATAATGAATTTAAACAGACTCCGTCCCCGTCGGCTGCGCAAAAAACGGACACAGCCCGACTACTATACGCTTGTAAGTAGCGTACGTATCGGTATCTGACTTACAGCCGGAACCTTCTTTTAGCAGTCTCGACAAGTAGAGGCTGTTTTTTCTTCTATCTCCTTCCCTGTCATAACTATCGGCAAATAAAGGACATAGCTTTAGTAAAGACACACCTCTGGCAGACGTTAACACTCGTTTCTACAGTAGAATCCTGTCGGACAGCTTTGATTTCAGCAGCAACCATAAGTATTTTATTGGCAGTAACATATGACAGTTTACGCTCTTGGGCCAACCAAACTCGCCGGACATGCACCGGATTATTTTCTGATAAGGTCATTTTCTTCAGAATCACCTCAAAATAAGGCAAAAAATGTCAAGAATCAGCCTATTTGAATTAAAAACTATACGCTCCTGACTTCTTGTAAGTTCATAGCATCATATTAGATAGCATCGGAGAGCTTGGAAATGCAATATTTGACGCTGTTTAAGGATAGCCCGGCTTTAGGCATGGGCTTATCCCTCTAAGCACTTGTATAGATGGCCTGATTCAACAGGCACTGGAAAATGCACCAACTGCTACAAAAGCTGCGCTGCTGCTTTATGACTGCTTTTCTCGCGCAGGACACAAACTGTGTCGCGCCGACAGTCTATTTTCAATCAACAGTAGCTAAACCAATCTTGGCCGCATCAGATACGTAGCGTTCTGCCGGTTTGGTCCGCGTATCGCGCAGGTGTTTGTATATCCTCGCTGCCTCACTCTTTTTCCCGGCCGAAAGAAGCTTCTCTGCCAGCAGCAGACACGCCTTCGTGGCTTGGGTTCTTTCCCAGCCGTCAGCCTGGTCCGCAGACCTCAGCAGCATGTTTGCCGAGTCGGCGTCACCGATATTGGCCAGCGCCCAGACAGCGGCGATGCGGACTGCCTCGTCTTTATCGATGACTGCCTTCTTCAACGCGCCGACCGACTTTGTGTCACGGACAACACCAAGATTCTGCAAGATAGTGAGCCGACACTTACCGTTAACTTTGGATAAGGCCCCGTGAAGCTGCTCAGCGGCCCCCTCGCCGATTGTGGCTAATGCCTGGGCGGCGGGCTCGCACAATTCCTCGTCTACAAGTAGTTTACCGAGTGCTTCGACGGCCTCTTTGCCGCCGGCAACCTGTAACTCCCGTATGAGGTACTTTTGTACCTCTTTCGGCCGGTCGCCCCCGATTTGAGAGGCTAAAGTCCTGGAAAATCTTCGACGTGGCCTGTTATTATCCAGCTTGCAAACGTGCAGGGCCATGCAGTGCAGTGCATAGTGGGCCTTCACGTCGTCACCTTTACCCGGTTCGACCAGCATGTCGATAACGCCGATAATATTGTCACGGCCGCCTTTAAGGATCTTCGCAATAGCGCCCTCGATCTTCTCTTTGTCAATGTCCGTACAGTACATGCCCCTTTGATCAGGGTCGGGCATTTTATTGACAAGTGCGACGAGGGCCGATGTTTGTTCGTTCATGATTACAGTCCTTTCTGTTACAAAAGTCTGATTGAAATTCTTATAAATGCCACGGGGCCCGCATGGGCGGGTTGACCAGACGGTTGGCCTCTTCATCGCCGATTATTTCTTCCTTGACCGGGTCGAAATGAATTTTTCGTCCGGTGCGGATGGCGATATTGGCAAGGTGCATCAGGCTTACGCACCGAGTCGCCGCAGCAGCGTGGCCGCCGGCTTGTTTCCGCGTGCGAATTGCTTCGGGAAATCCCACTAACGGTTCGGGGTCGGGCATTTCTTGAATCTTCTTTTGGTCCTCCTCGCTCAAATCGCTCAAGCTGACGCCTCTGGACCTTTTTCGGTTATACGCAGGCTTTTTATCTACCGGCCACTCATGGCTGTCCATAACAATCGTAAATCCGTCGGCATATTTCAACTCGACCCAGCCCCACATTCCGCAGGCCTCAGGATGAGCCGGCGGGGCGAAAGCTTCGATTTCCACCGGGCTCGTATCGTCCTTGGCGAAGGTCCACTGCACGGGATCGAAGTGGTGCTGGCCCATGTCGGTCAAACCGCCCCCTTCGTAGTCCCAGTATCCGCGGTGGGTTCCGCCGAAACGGTGCGGGTGAAACGGTCTCAGCGGCGATGGTCCGCAGTACATGTCCCAGTCGAGAGTGTCCGGTATGGGCTGGGGCTTGGCATTCACCATCCCGCTCCACTGACGGACTTTCAGTCCACCCGGCTTGATGTGGACCCCCTTGCAGGGTTTAAGCAGACCGCTCTTCATAATCTTGTGGGTCAGGATATCTCCCGGGTTTCTGCTCCTTCCGAACCGCCCGAATGTACCGATTTGGAAGATGCGGTTGTACCGTTTCTCAGCATCGGCAACCGCTCGCCCTTCCGCGATGAACCTTGTCATCGGTTTTTCGCACAGAACATCCTTCCCGGCCTCCATGGCGGCGATTGAAATCAGCGCGTGCCAATGTGGCGGCGTCGCAAT
>JAUWLI010000208.1 GCA_030613765.1 Phycisphaerae bacterium | reverse complement strand
AAGCTCGATAAAGATGGTGAGGAGGTTGGCTTATATGACAGGGATGGAGCTACGTTGATTGACGGCCTTAGTTTTGGTCAACAATATGGAGATGTTTCTTACGGCCGGCTGCCGGATGGGAACGACAACTGGGTTTTCTTTAGTAATAGTACAGCGACGCCGAACCAGCCGAACTTCGGCGGCATCGGCGGGCCAACTTATGGCTTGTTCATTAATGAGTTCATGGCTGACAATGACAGCACCATACAGGACCCGGACGGCAGCGGGTACCCCGACTGGATTGAGCTATACAATGCAGGACCAAACGCTATTGATCTTGGTGGTATGTATCTTACAGATGATATGAACGATCCGACTAAATGGATGATTCCATTTGAAATCAGCGGCGGCATGCTTCGTGAAGAGATTATTAATCGGCTTTCTGGCCATAGCTATCCGCCGTCCGATATGGCAGCCCTGTCAGCGGACCTGCGTACCATTGGCCATATTATCAAGAGCACCGGTATTACGAGCTTTACACCTTTGCAGATAGTCAATGTCGAGAGCATTTTGCTGGATTCTCAATATGGATTCGATGTAAATAAAAAGCTTCGTTTTAGAAGCTCGACCAACGTCGAGGACAGCAATCAGTTCACGGGGGCGGGCCTGTACGACAGTTTCAGCGGATGCCTTGCTGACGAGTTCGATGGTGATGACGATGGGCCATGTTTGTGTGACCCGTGTGAGCTTAATGAGCGGGGAGTGTTCAGGGCCATTCGCAAGGTATTCGCCAGTTTCTATAACGACAATGCGTATCTTGAACGGCTGCGTCACGATGTGAACGAGGGCGAGGTTGGGATGGCTTTGTTAGTTCACCATTCCTTTCCGGACGAGTTTGAATTGGCCAATGGTGTTGCGACGCTGGAAAAGAGCGGAGGGATCAGCTACTCAATTATGTTAGTCACGCAGGACGGGGCGGTACCGGTTACCAATCCTCTTGACAGCTCAATCCCTGAGGAAGTGAGCGTTAGCGTCTATTCCTTTGGGACATACCTGACGTTTATTCGCCAGTCGAATCTGGTTCCCTTAGGCGCAACTGTGATGGATTGGCAGGATGACTACAACGATTTATCCCAACTTCTTATTGCAGTCGGAGAGCAATACAGCATCGTTACGGGGCAGGATTATTTTACGCTTGACCTTGAATACAAGAAGTTAGCTCCCGGCGGGGCGGCGATACCGGGGGGCGGACTGGTTGTTAAACAGGTCCGTGAGATACCGCGTCCAGATTCTACGGAGCGCATTACGCCATTTCTAATCAACGAACCTGTGGAGTTCTGCTCGTTTCAGGGTGAATGCAGCGATATTTTTGCCAACCATCGTCTTAAATCAAGTTGGCTGTTTGAGACCCGAAGCATTTGGCTTAGCAAGGACAACTTGGAGGATTGTTTTTATACGTCTTTAGGGCTGGAATACCTGGCCGATAATCGAATTCTCGGTATTACGGGAGAGATGCCTCTATTGCCGAAGGCTTTTCATAATTTTAATGGAACAGACGTAACAGTTGACGGCTGGTTTATGCACCACTTAGCCAACCCGCGAACCTGCGAATTACACACGGAATTTATACGGACAGAGGTAAAGGTCGACGAGAATCCTATGTTGACGCTTCGGGATATGGAGTGGCTGACCCTTGGAGTTGAATATAACGAGCCTGTTCTGTCGTGGGAGTATACGGGCCCGAACACAACTATGACGGATTTGATCTGTCTTCGTCGGTGTCTGGAGCCCCAAGTTGGTGACATCCTGAAGCATCGTTATTTTGAAGTACCAAAAGGTCCGTCGATATCAGTCACTTTCTATTGGCCGCCGGATCCGGGTATGGCAGGCGGCTATACCGCGCCGCTGTCACGCTGGGTCGAAACGGTCATCGAAGGTTATACGAGCGAGCCAATCGTCCTGCACGGCTGGTACTCGCAAACCTATCGGCCGGGGCATCACAACTTCAGGGAACACTTTTTGTTCGAGCCTCGGCTGGAGCCGGGAATATCCCAAGACGCTCTGGACGAACTGCGCGCGCAGGACATTCGGCTGATTCATCTTTATATGACCTATGATGTCAATTCTGTAACTACCTATAGGTTTGAGGACAAGCCGTTCTACCCGGCCGACATTGATGGAGACGAGGATACGGATTTTGCCGACTATGCTATGTTGGCCGGGCGCTGGCAGGACATTGTCTGCGATGAGTGCGGCGGGGCGGACCTGAACGGGGACGGTCGCGTAACGGATGCGGATTTGCGTGAGCTTGCTTACCACTGGCTGGCCGGTTTTGAATAGCCGGCAGGAAACCATCCCCAAGCTATCGCTTGAGGCTGCCACCCGGTGCGTAAATGATTAATGATAATTGATTATTGATTAATTTTAGATTGCCATCCCCACCTGTACCTGCGGTACATCAGGTGCAGGCAAGCTGGCGCTTGAGGCTGCCACCCGTCTTTAGTAGTAAACAACTGTGGAAGTGCAAGGCTATTACTCCTCCTCACGGTCGGGGCTCTGTTTGACGGTTTGCAATATGTTTTTCTAATACGTATTACTTCTTTGACAAGTCAAATGGCGAGATGTAGACGCCGTGTTTAGCCTGAGCATCTTTCAGGCGTTTGCGAACATCGTCAAATATGTCATAGAGTATCCGGGGGGTGTCGGCGACCTTTTCCCTGTAGACTTTCTCGACGCGGTCGAGCTTTGCGAGGTTCTCAGGTATACGGATTGTGAACTGCTCGATATAGTCATCCTTTGTGTATTTATTGTCGAGATTGTCCTTGAAGAGCTTTTCTAAATCTTCGTAGATTGGTATGAAGCCTGTCGGGGTTTGTATAGCGCCGACATCGCCATTTACGCGAAGCTCGGCCCAGAGGAGCCATATCAGCTTGTCGGCCATGCCGTTGAGGTATTTGCCTTTTTTGTTCCTGAGGAAGTAATTGACGGAGAAGATCAGCGGGGGATTTTCTATATCTTTTTCGAAATCGAGGTTGTTCCTGATGTATCGGCCAAGTGGAATGGAGAGGAAATCGAGATTCGACATTAGATTAAAGGTTCTGACGCCTTCAGCACCGAGTGTTGCGGCGGTGGTTTCGGATTCGAGGGCGGCACCTTTTATGATAATGCCCTCGGCCCAGTTGAAGGCCTGCTCTACGGGGACCAATGTATCGCTATCGCGTCCTCCGTAAACGATGCCGCCGAGCGTGACGCCTTCGGGATCGTCAAGGGCAGGGTCGCAGTTGCTGAGGTCGGGGATGTTAAGGCAATAGCGGGCGTTTTTGTGGGAGGCGGTTATTTCGTTGCCTTTTGAGTCTTTTTTACCTTTGTGCCATTTTCCGCTGTGGTTGATTCCCTCGGTCGGGAGCTTGCTGCCCATACCAAGCCAATGGGGCTTTTTGTTACTATCAATCAAGACGTTTGAGAAGATAACTTCGCACGGGTTATTCAAAGCCTCGTAAATGACGGGGTCATCTTCTGCGTTGACGTCGCGAATGATGCCGAAGATACCTTTTTCGACATTAACGCATCGTATCTGGCCATCTTTTTTTCGCAAGTATGCAATGTCATCGCCGACGATTGTTTGTCCTGGCAACATGGACGTTGAGGTTTTGCCGCAGGCTGATGGGAAAGCGCCGGCAAAGTAAGTGACTCGGTCGGCCGGGCCGTGAGCGCCCATGACGAACATGTGTTCTGCCAACCAGCCCTGGCCTGAAGCCTTTTGAATAGCCAGCCGAAGGGCCAGTTTTTTGAGTCCTATGGTGTTGCCGCCATACTGGGTGTTGACGCTGTATACGAGGTCTTCTTCGAGGTCGATGTAGACGCGGCGTTTGTCGATTTTTTTGCTGACGAAATTTTCCAGCTCACCTTCGGAATGTAAGAACCTGAAGAAATCAGGAGAGTCGGCGATTTTTTTGAATTGCTCGTATCCAGGCCGATAGAGAATACTTTCGCTATGGGCGACGTAAGGAGAATCTGTTATCTGGATACAGGGGATAGTGAAATCGGAATCAGCGGGGCCGAGGCACCAGAAACAAACCAGCACCTGGCGTCCATTCATCGAATCTTTCAAGAAAGAACGTACCTCCCGGACACCTTCTGATTTATCAATGGAGTTGAGGCTTTCGCCGAGTTCGGAGCCGGGGGGGAGGAGATATTTTGTCTGTGCTTTGTCGCGTGCCTGGTCGTTATATCCGTCGAAGTGGCAGGTATGGCCCGGGATGTTGAGCGGGCTTTCTTCGCCGTTTTTTACGGCCAAGTCGCGAATATGAGCAATATCATCGGGCGAATCGGTGCAGACAAAGACCGAATCGGGGGCGGTAAGCTCAATCGCATCGGCGACGAAAGCGTGCATCTTCGGATTGTTCAAGGCGGTCAGCTTATCGTAATTTTCGGCTGTTAGTTTTTGCTTTAGTAACTGGTTTACATTGTCCATTTAGGATTAGTACCTCCAATATTCTTTATTCAGGTCCACAAAGAGCCACGGGATTGTAACTACCGGGCCGGTAAGTGTCAACTTGATTTTTCGGCTCAAAGGGGTTTAATATTTCTTATTATTTCTTCTTATAATAAGGAGTTATGCCATCTAAAGAAGATTTTATCCTTATGCGAATTTGTGTGCACATAACGGAGAAGGATACGAATCAGAGAGTTTCTGCGGTATTATATTGAAGAAATTGCTTTTCTATTGTCATTTTAAGAAGTAAAATATGCGTTGTTGAGGTTGCCAAAGTGGGTGATGACGGCGCTTCATTGTATGAAGATGCGGTGCTTTGATTTGTTTTTGAGGATTAGGTCAGTTAATTGGGACAGATGTGAAAATGGATATGAAAGAGAAGATTACAGATTATTGTCTGCGGCATTATAAACTGGTCACGGTCGTGATGGTTATCATTACGTTAGGGCTGGAGGGATTAATAGTTCTTATTCAGGTGGATACGGACCCAGAGAATATGCTTTCGGAGGATGAGGCGGTACGGGTGTTTCATAACGATGTTAAAGAACGCTTCGTTCTCAACGACATTGTTGTCGTTGGCGTTGTTAATGATAAGGACCCGGACGGGGTATTTAATCCTTCCTCTTTGGGTAAGATTTACGAGCTGACCGAGTTTGCAAAAACGCTTCTTTGGGAGGATGAGGAAGAGGCGGGGAAACAAGTCGGTGTTATCGAAGTCGATTTGCTTGCGCCTTCCACGGTCGACTACATCGGCCAGGGGGGGGCTGGGGAGGTGAGGTTTGAATGGCTGATGCAGAAGCCGCCCGTGACGCGGGCTGAGGCGCTGGAAGTTCGGGACAGGGCGTTGTCGAATCCGCTGCTTAAAGGCACTGTTGTCAGCGAGGATGGGAAGGCGATATGTTTGTATCTGCCACTAACGAGCAAAGACCTGAGTTACCGGGTGTATCGCGAGTTAAAAACAAAAATTGGGGGATTCGAGGGTGATGAAGAATATCACATTACGGGGCTGCCTGTTGCAGAGGACACATTCGGGGTTGAGATGTTTATACAGATGGCGGTGTCGGCGCCTTTGGCGATGGTGGTGATATTTGTGTTGATGCTGGTGTTCTTCCGTAAGCTGGCGCTTGTTATCTCGCCGATGATTGTTGCGTTGGTTTCGGTGATTTCAACGATGGGGCTCTTGATCGGATTGGGTTACCCCGTGCATATTATGAGTTCGATGATACCGATATTCCTTATGCCGATAGCGGTGGTGGACTCGGTACATATACTTTCTGAGTTCTTCGACCTTTATACGCGAGAGAAGGGGAGAAGGAACACCATGCTGGAGGTTATGGGCAATCTTTTCATGCCGATGCT
>JAUWLI010000095.1 GCA_030613765.1 Phycisphaerae bacterium | reverse complement strand
ACTATCTTCAAACTGGACATTGGCTGGGCTCAATCCACAGACGGGTAAGGTCATGTGGAGGAAGCGGCTGGCTTCGGCAGTACTTCCCGGAGGCCTTCTTGTTGACCGCCATGGAAGGATTATAGTTGTGCATGAGGATGGCAGTGTTAGCTGCTTTGGGTAATTCTGTCTTTATTTGTTTACACAGACTATAGAAAGGGAATACTTGACCGTATCTGATTTTTTCCATTGACAAGGGAAAGTCAATAAGTTACAAAACGAACACTTAAACCATTATTCTTTTTGGAGGAACACATTATGAAACACCAAGTATCTCTCAAGACAATCCTGTGTTATTCACTTATACTACTAGTGATGCTCTCGGCACAGGTCTGGGGTGGGTCGTCTCGGTCTCGTAGAGGCGGATTTTACGGCGACTGGCTCGTCAAAATGACTTTCGGTGAGCGACAAATAGAGTCGATTCTGTCGTTTTCCAGGGACAGCGAGGGCAACCGGACCGGCCAATGGATCAGCTTCTGGGGAATGAACGAATTGAAAGATGTCAAGTTTGAGGAAAATCAACTCAGCTTCGTTCAGGTCTTTCGGTTCGGCGAAAACGAATCTACCTCCACCTTTAAGGGAAAGATTGAAGAGGGCAAGCTGTCCGGCACTCTATCCGGCGACAGAGGCGAGACTAAACTCGAGGGCAAGCGCAGCCCCCGCACGTCCAGGGCTGTCGGCTCATGGGAAATGAAGTACAAGATTGGCGAGCGTGAAATTACAGGAACCCTTGTTGTCAAGGCGGATAAGGAACGCAACCTCTCAGGCCAATGGAAAAGCCAAAGAGGCGAGAGTGAAATCTCGGACCTGAAGTACGAACGGGGCAATCTGAGCTTCAAGAGAACGAGCAAGTTTGGGGACCGCCAGTGGGAATCCACCTTTGAAGGAAACATCCGAGGGGATACACTTACTGGAGCGTTCAAATCGGAAAGAGGCGAAATTGCCGCTGAAGGAAAACTGAAAGGCGCTTCCCTTATTGGCACCTGGATTCTTGAAATTACATCTGACCGGGGCACGCGTAAACAAAGACTCAGAGTCAATCCCGACATGAGCGCCCTCTACGGCTCTATGCCTCTCAAAAAGGTTAATTTCGAAGACGGCAAGGTCAGCTTCAAGCTCGTCATAGAATTCGGCGAGAACAAATTCGAATCTAGCTTTGAAGGAAAAATCCAGGATTCGAAACTTACCGGTGAGTCAACCTCGTCAAGAGGCACACGGAAAGTCAAGGGTACGAAGGTTGTCCGTACATTCAGAAGAAGACGCACAGAACAATAGTATGATTTATTGAGCCTGCCGGACCAATCTTCGGCAGGCTCTTTTTCTATCTATATTCTCCAACCCATCTCCTGGAACAGAGTATTGCCTGCAGGTCAATATTGCCGGATTTATACGTGTTTCTTGTCTTGCAACTGCGACGTTTCTTATATAATCCCATATCGATTCCCCTCCAGTGAAGATTCCTGTGGATACCTCCTCCGAGATATGGTAGTTTCTGTGTTCGGCCGGCAACAAATGACACGGTCAAAAAGTTATATGCGGGTATTATGGTTTAGGTCCTGGTTGTGGAGGTTTGAATCCTCTCGCTCCCGGTTTTTTAATGAGTGAATTTGGAGAGTGCAAAATGAGAACCAACATACTTATAGCGATTATTTGCATATCAGTTATCACTTTATGTGGCTCATGCAGCCCCGTTTTTCGTGGCCCCGGCTCCAGGCCGACAACCGCTATATTGGGAGCATTCAACAAAGAGATAATAATGCTCGAGGAGCAATTGACGAATAAGCATCAGCAGCAAATCGAAGGAATGAGATTTGTTACAGGAAGGTTACACGGCAAATCTGTCGTCGTGGCCTGGACCGGCATTGGTAAAGTCAACGCTGCTATGACAACCACTCTGCTGATTGAGCACTTCAGTCCGGCCCAGGTAATCTTTTCCGGTATCGCCGGAGGCGTAAATCCAAAGCTTGCCCCCGGAGACATAGTCATCGCTGCCGAAACTGCTCATCACGATATGGGGATATTGGGTGAGGACGGCTTTTACAACAGAGGAGTCATAAATCCCCTCGACGGTATCCGAAATCCTGTATATCTGCTCGCGGATGAGCGCCTCTTGAAATTGGCCGAAAAAGCCGCCGAACAGGTCGAGCTTGAAAAGATAAAAACAACCGTGGGAGAAAGGTCCCCCAGAATTATTAAGGGCGTCGTTGTTACAGGCGACGTCTTCGTCGCCTCGCCGGAAAAAGGTGCCGAACTTCGCGAGAAGCTCAACGCCGATGCTGTGGAAATGGAAGGCGCAGCAGTCGCCCAGATTTGCTATCAACGCCAGATTCCGCATCTTGTCGTCCGCAGCATTAGTGATAAAGCCGACACTACAGCGAGGATGGATTCGATGATATTCCAAGAAATGGCCGCAAAAAACTCCGCCGCCCTGATTGCCAAAATAACCGAGCTTTTAGCCTCAGAATTTCCTGTTGAAAAAAGTAACAAATAAATGCGGTAAAAACTCAGGGGCTTAAGAATGGTCAGTAAATTTTTCCAACTCAAAGAAAAAAAGACCAGCATCAGGATTGAATTTGTAGCGGGTGTGACAACGTTTCTTACAATGGCGTATATCATTTTCGTCAATCCATGTATCCTGAGCCTGGAGGGAGTCCCTGAGCAGCAATTGATAGGCATTGACCGGATGGATAAAGATGCATTGATAGCTGTCACCTGCATAGTAACTGCTATAACCACCATTATCGTCGGTTTTGTTGCCAAGGCACCCATAGCCATGGCACCGGGCATGGGCCTCAACGCCTTTTTTGCATATCTGGTTGCCTCCGGCAAAATGGATTGGCAGACAGCCCTGGGCGTGGTGTTTATTTCAGGCCTGTTGTTTTTGGCCGTGACATTATTGGGATTGAGAAAAAAAATCGTCGAAGCGATACCACCATCCCTCGTTTCAGCTATTGCTGTCGGAATCGGTCTGTTTATTACCTTCATAGGCCTGAAAAATCTCGGCGTCATTATACAAGACCCGATTACGTTTGTCTCAGCTGGCCCCATGACCATAACCGTCCTTATTGGCATGGTCGGTATGCTGGTTATGATTGTCTTTGAAATGAAAAAAACTGCCGGCGGCCTCGTCATCGGTATCCTGGCATCCACAATCCTCGCTGTTCTATTTGATAAACAAGTACAAATCCCACAGCAGTTCATCTCATTAAATCTGAATATTCAAAAAATCGCTTTCCGCCTGGATATCATTAGAGCTCTCAAGTGGAGCTTTTTGGGGACCATTTTTACACTGACATTTATAGATATGTTCGACAGCGTCGGAACACTCATAGCATGTTGTCACCAGGCAAATATGATAGATAAAAAAGGAAAAATTAAAGGCCTGAACAGGCTATTAGGAATCGATGCTGTTGCAACTGTAATAGGTGCCCTGCTCGGAACATCTACTATAACCGCCTATGTGGAATCGGCGGCAGGTATCGAGCAAGGCGGACGCTCGGGATTGACTTCGATTGTAACAGGCCTCTTATTCCTCATCGCCCTGTTATTCATCCCCATTATCGCTATTGTCCCCCTATATGCAACCGCCCCGGCTCTTATTATGGTCGGCCTGTTTATGATGAAGGAAGTAAAGAAAATAGATTTTGCAAACTTGGAACAGGCCTTCCCTGCATTTATCATAATGGTAATGATAGCCTTGAGCTACAGCATAAGCACGGGATTGGCTTTTGGCTTCATCTCTTATGCACTTATAAAAACAGTATCTGGCAAGTTAAGAGATGTCAAACCTGCCATGTGGATTATCGCAATTTTGTCCATACTGTTTTTGACACTGGACAGGCTGCCCGATATAATTGACTGGTTGAAGTCCCTTACGTAACCTTGCTGTCAGGCTTGAGGCTTCATACTTAAAATGTTGTTTTCTTGGGAGGATCGTTATGGGTGCTTTCAATAGCATAAAAACCATCTCATTTTTGTCCGTTGCTTTGCTTATCACAGCAATTCCAAATCCGGTGTTTGCGGAAAACTCTATGGGCATCACGACGGGGGAAAACGCCGTCTCAATTAACGCGGGCTCCCAACTCCTGCTGCGCTATCCTTACAGGAATGTGCCGTTCAAGCCGTGTGTCCAGCTGTTATTCTCACCGGCCGGCGTCAATATTCTGCGTGATGCACCTGCTGACCACCTCCATCATCACGCATTGATGTTCGCCGTCAAAATAGATGGCGTCAATTTCTGGGAAGAAACACCAACTGCCGGCAAGCAACTGCACAAGTCTTTTACTGACGTAAAAACCGACACGAAAACTAATACCGAAAATGACAAACGCTTAGAAATACGTCAGGCAGGCTTCACAGAACTTATCGATTGGACCAATTCAAACAAGGAGCTGTTACTAAAAGAGCGACGCACAATTGATGTCCGCCAGGGAACCGACTTAGGCGCTACCCTTTTGACATGGCAGTCTAAGTTTGAACTTCACAATGAAAAAGAATCAGCCACAATCACCGGCTCACACTACCACGGTCTGGGAATACGCTTTGTAAAATCAATGGACTCGGCTGGCAGGCACTTTAATCCTGACGGCAAACCCGGCACCGTATTCCGCGGTGACGAAAAACTCCTTCGCTCAACCTGGTGCGCTTATACAGCTAACGCCGATGGCAAATCAGTTACCGTCGCAATGTTCGACCACCCACAGAATCCTCGCCACCCGGCAACATTCTTTACCATGACAAAACCCTTCGCATACTTGTCCGCTACGCTGAATCTGCACAAGGAGCCGCTGAAAGTAGTCTCAGGCAAACCACTGGTATTACGATATGCAGTGGCTGTCTGGGATGGCAAAGTTGATAACGACAGGATTGACAAACTGTATCGGCTATGGACCGCAAAATAAATATTAGCACAAATTGAAAATGTTAAGATAAACCGTAATCAGGAAATTATGGAGAAAACCATGTCTCGCAAAAACAAACGAACAGATGAAACAAACTCTATGACTCGTCGAAACTTCATTCGCAAAGCCGGCACCGCTGCCGCCGCTCTCACCGCTGTGGGCACGACAACACAGCACTTCACCGGCAAGGTACTCGGTGCCAATGACCGCATAGGTGTAGGCTTCATCGGCTGTGGAGGCAGAAGCAACGCCCACCTTCAGACTGTACATTATCTAAAAACCCAAAAAGATGCAAATGTAGACATCGTCGCCGCATGCGACGTCTACAAACCCCGCCTGCAGAAAGTAGTCGACGGTTACAAGGCCAAAGGCTATATGGATCATCGCAAACTTCTCGCCGACCCGAACGTCGACGTCGTCTGCATCGCAACGCCGGACCACATCCACGGCTACCAGGCCATCGATGCCGTCCGCGCCGGAAAAGATGTTTACTGCGAAAAACCCGTAACACATTGGAGACAGTTCGAGCTGACAAAGCGTCTGGCCGCAGAGGTGAAAAAGAGCGGCCGCGTCTTCCAGCTTGGCACTCAGGGAATGTCCGACCCTGCCTGGCACCAGATCAAAAAGCTAATTCAGGATGGCTTAATCGGCCAACCTGTCCACGCTGAGTGCGGCTATTTCCGAGTTGGCGACTGGGGCGAGCGAAGAATGCCCATCGACGATCCAAACGCCAAATCCGGCCCCAACCTGAACTGGGAGGCTTTTCTGGGTGATTCACCTAAACGTCCCTTCAATGTCAACCGTTTCTTCCGATGGCGGATGTATGAGGACTATTCCGGCGGCCCTTCAACAGACCTCTTCCCCCATGTCCTGACCCTCGTAGTGCACATGCTCGGTGTCACCATGCCCAGCGTGGCCGTGGCGACCGGAAGCAAGTTCCGCTACCAGGAACGTGAGATACCCGATACGTTCAACATGCTTATCGATTACCCCGAGAATATTACTATCGCTATCTTGGGAACACAGGCTAACGACTATCCCGGAACGGGAAGTCCCGGCTCGGGACAGCGCATACCTGTAATCCGCGGATGGGATGGAACCCTTACGATAGAAAAGAATGAAATCGTCTTCATCCCCGCACAGGGCTCAAAGAAAAAAGCCCAGCGCTTCGGCATAAACGGCGGCGAGGACTTTACTGGATACTGGAAAAAATTCCTCGACTGCTGCCGTTTGCGCAAAACCGATACCCTCAGCCCAATGCCCCTGGCCTACCATGTCCAGACCGCATTACAAATGGGAATGCTCGGACTCCGCCGGGGCAAGGTCGCAAGATTTGACAAAACCAAAGAAACAATTGTTCTGTAACTTTAACCAGAACCACATTTGATGTTCTCTTGCATAGACAAACTAAAAAACTGATTTCAACTCAAAACGAGGCAAAATATGGACATTAAAATCACAAGTTCTGCATTTGAAGAAGGCGGCTTAATCCCCCCAAAATATACCTGTGATGGCGACGACATTTCCCCACCATTGCAGTGGGACGCCGTCCCTGAAAGCACAAAGAGCATTGCACTGATAAGCGATGACCCAGATGCCCCGATGGGAACATGGGTACACTGGGTGTTATACAATCTGCCCGCTGATACCAAAGAGCTGGCCGAGAACATCCATCCCGACAATACTCTCCCCAACGGAGCCAGGCAGGGAACCACCGATTTCGGCAGGATTGGTTATGGTGGCCCTTGTCCCCCCAGCGGCACGCACAGATACTTCTTTAAGATTTACGCACTCGATACGGAACTCGATCTGGCCGCCGGAGCTGCGAAAAGTGACTTGATCAATGCTATGATAGGACACATCCTTGCCGAAGGCCAACTAATGGGCAAATACAAAAGACAATAAGCTGCCGGCGTTCCGCTATACTGGGATTCGCCGGTTTCAGAAGTTTTCCAGTATAGCCGCTGTACTGATTGCAAGCAGCATCAGGTAGTCCAAATCGCTGAGGTTGTACTGCTCGTGGTCCGTAACATTATCGACATACAGCGCGCCGAAACAGCCCATTGGGTCCACAATAGGTGCTATCATTGCCGACCGTATCCCATCCTCTTCAACCTGTCCTGAAACTTGCGGCAAAAGTAAGAACTCCCCTTTTTCAACCGCTTGAGTGATTTGATCATTAATTTTTATATCGCTTAGTGCAACAGCCTGGCCCTCCCGGCTCTTGCCTGAGTGACTCGTCATCGGGCCGGTTGACTCATTTCTCAAAGCACACCAGGCGCGATGTCCCCCAAATTGCCTCAGCATAACACCCAATAAGACCTGCAGCAGTTTGTCTGGCCCTTTTGCTCTGCAGATTGCCTCCGTCGCCTCCATAAAATCTTTCACCCTTTTGGCCGGCATTTTAAGTTCGGGGGCATGCTCCGCATCCGGCTTTCGAACTATAATCTGAGGGCCGCGAGAAGCCGAAGCCGTTACAAGCGTATCTTCCAAATGTGTTGGTTTCTCGGTCTCCGTTTCATCTTCGAGATATATTTCGATAGTAAAATCAGATATACTAAGACTATCACCGGTCTTGATTTCAGCCTTGTGGATTGACTTTTCGTTCAGGTACGTTTGGTTCGCCGAATCCAGGTCCTCCACAATCCATTTCCCATCCCCGGTCATGAATATTACGGCGTGCTGCCGTGACACCGTTACCTCAGGCAAAAAAACCTGGCTGTTGGGAAGTCTGCCGATATAGATTGGCCCCTCCCCGAACCGAAACTCTTCGATAGTGCGATCGCCTTTATTTACAACCATACGCATCAGATTCCCTCTGTAAATTTGGATTAAAAAGCTATTACATTTTATTATTCATTATCCGCCAAAAATTGTCAAGAAAACATTTATTAAATATTTAACTGTCCCTGGCTGTCCCTGTCCTTGAATTTCCTATGTCACTATTATCGCCGGTTTCACACAATCTGAAAGTCTCTGGATGCCCGTGAAAACGAAACTGGCTTAAAATAACAGGTACCCCAGAATAAAGTAAAGTATAAATAACAACACCAAAAGGATGTAAAATACTGTCTCTACTCTTCTTTGAAGCCCGGGATTTTCAATCTTTTCTATTAAAAATAATGACAGACCCACGATTATCAATATTGGGGCAAAAGCAATAGTCATAAACAAACAGAGTGTCCATATTATTATAGAAGCTTCTTTATCATACAACACTGTTCGCCACATGTCTCCGCAGAATCCACACATGAAACGAATGCGCACAAATGGCATATAGGATGCCAATGGATTAATAACATCGTTGGAATCGCAGCTGTCGCAGTAGTTCTGGAGTGGATTACAGGGTTTAAGACATTTCGAGCAGAGGGGGAGGGCGCCGGCCGGAATAAACTCGTCATCCACTCGCTCAACTTCTTTAATGTTTCCCGCTGGCATACTATCCAGACCTCCTTTTGTCATATTATATTACATTATACCAGCTTTAATGCAAATCGGCAATAGTTATAACCTTCCCTGCTCCAATCTTTATGTAATTTTTCCCAAAATACTCCTCGAACAAGCTCCTGGCCTTATCACCAGAACCGTGACAAAGCCCCACATATCGCACACTCAAATGCCTAAAAACCGAAATAACTTTTTCTATCTTACCTTTACCTGCACATTCCAGATGAAAACCGCCCATTACCAGAAGAATATCATCTTTCACTAAATCTTTCACCGCGTTGACGATGTTTACAATCCCCGGATGCGAACAGCCCGATATCACGACAAGACCCTTGTCCGTCTTAATGACAAGAGACTGCTCTTTTACCCATTTTCCAGTCTGGCCCGCAGACCAGACATTTTCGCAAATCTCTATTGGCTGTCCGACCTCAATAACTTTTGCTCCCCGCGCCTGCACATTATCTTTGAATCTTTCGGGGAATGATTTCGGAAGATAAACAGCTACATCAGGATTCTTTTCAAGAAAGCCCTCCAATCCGCCGGTATGGTCTGGATGAATGTGAGAGAGGACAACTGTATCTATGCTCTGCGGCTCTATTGGCAGCTTCTCCATATTAACGAGCAAAGAGCCGCCCGGTCCGGTATCGAAAAGAATGGTCTTCTCAGCCCCGCTTATCAGGCACGAAAATCCCCACCCCGTTTCTAATCCTTCTTTATACGGATTATTATCGCAAATTATTGTAATGTTTATACCTTGCATTTCGTTTCGTGTTTAACATCGTAAGCAATTGTAATTATAACTGTTAAGGTATGATTGGGAATATGCTATACCTCATTTTTTATTAGCAAAATTCTGCTTTTTGCGTATAAT
>JAUWLI010000101.1 GCA_030613765.1 Phycisphaerae bacterium | reverse complement strand
GGTGCGGGGCCGGGGCCCGAACAGCAGGACTTAGTCTCGGCTTGTCCCTTGCCGGCCAATGCGCCGGCAACCGTACCGGCAGCCGCCATAGAAGTATTACGCATGAAAGCTCTTCGTGACAGTTTATCGTTACCCATAGGTTATCTCCTTTTCAATTCGGGTCGGTTTTGCCCTTATTCCTTATAGATAGTTAACTGGAATTTTCCAGAAAACCGCCTCTGATGTCTAATAATCACAATTTAACACTTAATATGATGACACAATCGTGGACAAATGTCAACATCATTTTCGCCGATTTTTTCGACACGAATACCCGCACCCGTTTTCACGGGCACAAGCCTGTGCGGGCACAAGTTTACACGGATTAACGCTGTTTATTTTATTATTAGACACAGATTTACACAGATTAACACTGATAGTTCAATAGTAAGTAACCACGGATTTGGTTTGACGGGAAAGAATGGAGGGTAAAAAAATTACATAATTTGCAAAAAAACTTGCAAAACCGATTGGGTTTGTGCTAAAATAATATCAGTAAAGGCAGGCGAAAAAAGTTATCATAATATTCTTGTTCGTCATCATAATTCGTACCCATTTCATACCGAACCTGCCTTGGAAAATTAAAGGTTTGTTTTAGCCAGCTCAAAACAGACTCAACTTGCATAAATCGGGTATAGGTGCGTTGCCTGTGCAGTCATAATATTAATAGTTCTCTGCTTGCGCAGGGACAAGTTTGGAAAGGGTAGCAAAATGAAGAAACAAATAGAATTACTTACGGCAAGTCTGACGCTAATGGCTATACTTTATGTCGCTACACAAAAGGCCCAAGGTGTCAGTTCTGACACCTATTTTACCCACCCATACGGAGGTATCAACAAAATGGATTCAACCGGTCAAATAAGCGCTGTACTTCCAAATGTAGGCAGAGCTACCGGACTGGCATTTGACAATAGTGGGGATCTTTATTTCGGTAAGTTCTATGATGACGGTCATAAAATTGATCTTATGAAGTTGTCTCCGAAACAAGAACTTACGAATTTAGGAACAATCGTTGAAGTTGGTACTTTTGTGCATAAGTGGGACATAGATCTGGCGGTAAATGATAACGGAGAAGTGTATTTTACGCACCCGTATGGAGGTATATGGCGGGTTGATGCAACTGGCCAGGTAAGTGTCGGCGTTCCTGATGTGGGTACTGCAACTGGACTTATATTTGATGATGACGGAAACAGTTATTTCGGTGAGAGATACGATCATACAATTGATTTAAAAAAGGCTACCGGCGAAGATGTGACGAATTTAGGGAGAATTGTTGAAGTTGGACCTGTAGTGCTTAGGATGAAGATAGATCTGGCAGTAAATGATATGGGAGAGGTGTACTTCAATCATCCATATGGTGGTATCCATAAAATGGATTCAACTGGACAAATAAGAACGGTACTTCCAGATGTAGGTAGAGCTACAGGATTAGCATTTGATAATGATGGTAATCTATATTTTGGTAAGTTTTATTATGATTATCACAAACTTGATCTTATGAAGATGTCTCCCGACCAGCGACTGACAAACTTGGGGATGATCATTGAAGTTGGACCTACGAGACTTACATGGAATATAGATATTGCGGTGATTTCCGAGCCGGTGCCGGCCGAGGTCAGGATTGCCCCCCGTACTATCAATCTCGCAAGCAAGAATAAATGGATTACGTGCTATATCTGGCTTCCCGAAGCTTACAACGTTGCTGATATTGATCCCAACAGCGTTGTTCTTGAGTACGAAATTGAGCCCGAGTTGCTCTGGCTCGATGAAGAAGAGCAGGTTGCGATAGTTAGGTTCAGCCGGTCAGAGGTTCAGGAGATACTTGAGCCGGGTGATGTGGAGCTGACCATAAGCGGTGAACTCAGCGACTGGACCAGATTTGAAGGGACGGATACTATCAGGATAATAGATAAAGGCGGAAAGAATATCGAATATTGAACAAGGAACGCCGAACGTCGAAGTGAGATCCTTCGCTTGCGCTCAGGATGACGGACGATGGATGACGGTCGATGGACGATAGACAATGGACAGAGGAGGGATGTCGGTTTGGGTTGATTATTAAGGACGGTTTATTTGCCACATGAGCTTGTTTTCTTTTTTTGTTTGGTTCCCAAAGGTGCTTTATCGGGTTTATCTTCCTTCTTAAACTTCTTAAGCGGTTGTGGCTCGGCTACTTTGCGGTAACCCAGTGCCTTTATTAGCTCAAGTACCTCGGTCCATGTCGGAAAAGGCCTTGCATTTGTCTTTTTATATTCATCAATGGCCATAAGAAACTCAAATTGCTCGTCAGACATTTGGCCTTCTTCAGCAGATTTACGCTCATCACTTCTGCGTCTGCCGGGCCCACGCTGACGGTCCAGCCCCAAACGCCTGTCAACAACACTTTGCCTGCGGTCATCACCGCTCCGACGATCTGTGAATTGTTTTTCATCCATAGATTTGGTATCTCACATTTTTAAAAAAATCAAAATTCCCAATCCTTTACTTTTGCGATACGTTTTTGTTAGCCGTTTTTTCAGGCCAGGCTGTTTGACTGTTAAGTATCCGCCCTACAACATAAAATACCATCCAGCAGCATATCCTGATGATACGAGATAGAGTTAAGAACAGCGGAGATTAGAACTCATCCTCGAAAAGGCCGCTGTCAAAATCTTCGTCGTTTTCATCTTCTAATGCAAAATCATAAAAATCATCATAGGCATTCTGCGACTCGATTACCACGTGTGCTTCATCGAGGAAATCTTCGGGAACCATTACAGCAATGCCATCCTTACCGCTTGATTGTTCGCTTTGCTCATTTATCACTGCAGGAATATCATTAGTTTTCAGCAGAGACTCGTACTCTTTTGCCTGCTCCAGATCATCGACAAAAGTAACGACGACGAAATCCTGCATTTCAGTCCGCGATTTCTGGTTTTTTTTATAACGTTTTGCCATTCTATCTATTTCTCCGCAACAAACTCAATCTTTCCTGCGAGTCAACAATTAGCCCTGAAGAACGGTTCGTCTGAATATTTTCGTCAAAATAAACCTCATAAATTATTAAAAAACACGAGTTTATAAGAAAAAGCGTAATTTACAGGTCGAATTTTCCTAAGTACTTTCCTGCTATCGGCCCAATGACTGCATAAATTTTGCGTTTTAGCGTTTTTTTTTGTTGCAAATCCTGGCGCCTTTCTGTAATAAAGATGCTCAATGATGTGCCGGACTAAAGGATTTAGTACCGGATTATTAGAATTTAACTTTTTAACATGGAGGATTTTTGCAATGGCAAAGAAAAAAGAGTCATTGGTTGTGGCCAGCAAAGTTAAAGCCTACATCAAGAGCAAAAAGATGATGACCTCATCCGACGCGCTCGGAGCGATCAGCGACAATGTCTATTGTATGCTTGATCGCGCAATTGCTCGAACCCAGGCTAACCGCCGCAGCACAGTCAAGCCGCAAGACCTGTAAAACCCATTAGAAGTCCTTTGGCGTTTTACTTCTAACAGGTGAAACAGGAATTGTGCTAACATCTTTTAGCTGCGTACCTTACGTTTGCGGCGATGTTATTTAAACCAAGCTGCTCCGTATTTTCGGATCGGAACAGCTTGGTTTTTTGATTGGCTTGTCTGCATATTCAATTATTTATTCTCCTATGCCTATCCCAGCCAGTTTTGCGAGAAAACAATTGACCAACACTAACAAATATCGGACTAACAGCAATTTGTCATATTTTGAATTTATGTAGGAAATTTTTTTACTTCAGCAATTGACCCATAAAATCCTCATTATCAGTATCATAATTCACATATTTGCAAAATTTATTGAACTTGTCTCAAGATAAATTCCGATTTATATAACAAGAAACAGTACAAATACAGTGTATTTGCCAGCTTGAAATTAAGATTGTGTCATTTACTGCCGATACAGTGCTAAACGGCAAGTTTCGCTTTGCTGTGCAATCGTAGAACTGTAAGAATTTGTCAGTTATGACTGTGTGTAACAAGACTAACTGTAAGTCTTTTAACAATATATAGTTACGGGGATAAACTGGCGGTGGATCGTATAAAAGTTTTCATGTTAGGTTGGGAATTTCCTCCTTTTATCAGTGGCGGACTCGGTACAGCTTGCTATGGACTTACCAAAGCAATGGACCAACTCGGTATACAGGTAACTTTTGTTCTGCCAAAAATGGTCAGCAAAAAGTTTGCTACCCATGTGAATCTCGAGTTTGCCACCCATGCGAAGCAACAAACCTCTGAATCCCAGATGGCCATGAGCGCCTTAAAATTGGGAGAGCTAAAAAATGTAGTATTTCGCACCATCAACTCCCCACTACAGCCATATTCCACCCCCGACACTTACCAGCAGCGAATCGAAGAAAGTTTGAGACAAAAACACTGCGACAACACCAGTGCAACCAGTCAGTATTCCGGCCCGTTAGATTATAACAGCGATATGTATACTGAGGTCCACCGTTACGCTGAGTCTGCCGTTGAATTGGCTGGAAATGAGCAGTATGACATTGTTCACGCTCATGACTGGATGACCTATCCTGCGGGTATTGCCGTGTCGGCAATCAGGGAAAAACCGCTAATTGTGCATGTTCATTCGACAGAATTCGACCGCAGCGGCGAGCATGTCAACCAGATGATATACGATATCGAGCGTGAGGGTATGGAGCGGGCAGATAAAGTAATCGCTGTTAGCCATTATACCCGCAATATCATAATCAGCCGATACGGCATCAGCGGTGAAAAAGTCGAAGTAGTATATAACGGTGTTGAACGCAACGGCAACGACGATTGGACTTTAGCCAAAACAGGCATCGAAAAAGATGAGAAAATTGTCCTGTTTTTAGGCCGAATTACAATGCAAAAGGGCCCGGAGTACTTTCTCCATGCAGCCAGGAAAGTCCTGGATGTGGTGGATAATGTCAAGTTTGTGATGGCCGGCTCCGGCGATTTAATACACAAAGCCGTTGAGATGGCGGCAGAACTCGGCATCGGGCATAAGGTCTTGTTCACGGGCTTTTTGCGCGGTGAAGAGGTCCGAAGAATATATAAAATGGCTGATTTATATGTAATGCCTTCGGTATCAGAACCGTTTGGGATTGCACCGCTGGAAGCGTTGGACAACGATGTGCCTGTCATAATAAGCAAGCAGAGTGGTGTATCAGAAGTCTTGATGCATGCCCTGAAAGTTGACTTCTGGGATGTCAACGAGATTGCCAACAAGATTGTAGCGGTATTGAAATACCCACCGTTGGAGATGACGCTGCGGAATCACGGTAATTTTGAAGTGAGAAAACTACGTTGGAAAGACAGCGCGCAGAGGTGTGCCCAAATTTATGGAGAAGCACTGATGCAATTTGATAAGTGTATATAGTGAATTAAGATACGAGCTACCGGCTACAGGATACGAAATATGGCTTCGATATGTTTTTATTTCCAGGTGCATCAGCCCCTGCGATTAAGGCATTATACGGTATTTGACAAAAACACCCATTATTTTGACGATTATAAAAATTCTTCCATCTGCAGGAAGGTGGCAAATAAATGTTATCTTCCAGCCAATCGATTACTCCTGGACATAATACGGCAATTTGAGGGTAGATTCAGGATAGCGTACAGCATAACCGGGGTGTTACTGGAGCAACTGCACTCTTTTTCGCCGGAAGTCATGAGCACTTTTGATGCTCTTGCCGAAACCGGCTGCGTGGAATTTTTGGCTGAGACTTACTATCACAGTTTAAGTTCCTTATACTCGCGTGATGAATTCGTAGAACAGGTCAACAAGCACACTGAAACCATCGAATATCTTTTCGGTCAAACACCCCGAGTATTTAGAAATACGGAGTTGATATATAACAATGACCTGGCTGCCCTTGTCGAGTCAATGGGCAAATTCGATGCAATAATAACCGAAGGAGCAAACCACATCTTAGGCTTTCGAAGTCCCAATTTTGTCTATCGCCCCCAATGCTGCCAGAAGTTAAAGCTCCTGCTGAAAAACTATTCCCTCAGCGACGATATCGCTTTTAGATTTTCCAACCGTGACTGGCCGGAATGGCCTTTGACGGCAGATAAGTTCGCCCGATGGGTAAACCATGTGAACGGTAACGGCAATGTTGTCAACCTGTTTATGGATTATGAGACATTCGGCGAACACCAATGGGAAGATACGGGCATATTCGATTTTATGCGGCACCTGCCGGAACAGATTCTAAAGCATCCAGACAACGATTTCAAAACCCCCAGCGAAATAGTGCAGGCTTACGAACCCGTCGGTACGGTTGATGTGCCGCATCTGATAAGCTGGGCCGATACCGAAAGAGACCTCTCCGCCTGGCTTGGAAATGCAATGCAGTCCAACGCCATTCATGAACTCTATCGACTGGAAAAGAAAATCAAGAAAACCAGCGACGAGAAAATTATTTCAGACTGGCGAAAATTACAGGTATCGGACCATTTTTATTATATGTGCACAAAATACTTTGCTGACGGTGATGTACATAAATACTTCAATCCGTATGACTCACCTTATGACTCTTATATAAACTTTATGAACGTATTGAACAATCTCCAAAGCCGCTGTGCCAAACCGGCCCTGATAAATACAAAAAGTATCACAAACAAGGCTCTTACAGGTAAAAACTATCCAACGGAACCGGCAACTGAGAGTGTATGCCCGCCCTTAGGGGGGTCGTAAAATAAATGCGTATCTCGTGAATCGTGAATCATATTCCGTCCGAGATACAGGATACGAGATACCAGAAACGAGATGTTAATATCACAAAAAGCTAACGACGTAGCAATTTCTATATCAACCGCTGATGAGCCTGTTGAGAACCTATTGACCAGAGAATGGCTGCTGACTAATGAGCGAGGCAGCTACGCATCGTCAACAATTGTCGGTTGCAATACCAGAGAATATCATGGCTTGCTCATCGGCTCGCTTAATCCACCGGCCAACCGGATAATGGCATTAGCTAAATGCCTTGAGATGGTGATATTCGAGGGAGAGACCCAATCTTGTCCGGCTTCGGGCGCATCACAAAATGTGAGCCCACGAAAGGTATATAACCTTTCAACCTTTGAATTCAGTGACAAAATCGCGCCACAGGGTTTTACCTTTCTCAAGCAGGTCCGTCAGAATACCGGTCTACATTTTGATTATGAACTGGAGCAACTTGAACTGACTAAATCCGTGTATCTTCTCCGCGATACGGACACGGTTGTCATCGTGTATGATTTCGCCGGTGTGCAAAAGCCGGGGGAGTTCGTTTTGCGTCCATTTATTGGCTTAAGGGATTTCCACACCCTGCAAAGGTCCGACGCTCCATTATGCTCAAGATGGCTCGGGGATAGTTTGCTGGTTCGTCATGATGTCCCGGGGAGCTGTGAATTATTCCTGAACTGTCCTTCCATGAACTTCGAAAAGGACAAGCAATGGTGGTTTAATTTCGTATATCGTAATGAGAAACAAAGGGGCCAGAATTTTACCGAAGATTTGTGGACGCCTGGTTTTTTTAAGTGCCGGATCCCCGCGGGTGAACAAACCCAAATTGTTTTCCGGGCTAACTTGAGCCCGCCAGGGTCGGGCTGCAATCCTGAGCAGCTAATAAAAGCCAATATTGATGAGATTCGCAAAGATTTACGCAAACACCAGAGTGTTGTAACGGTCGCTGTAAAAAACGGCGATGATAAATTTAGAACACTTTGTTTAGCCGCTGACCAGTTTATCACAAAACGCCAAACAAACGGGGACCCCGAGCACACACACAGAACCACTGTTATGGCAGGCTTTCACTGGTTTGCAGACTGGGGTAGAGACACTTTTATATCCTTGCCCGGTTTACTGCTCTCAACGCGCAGATTTGACGAGGCGAAGTCGGTTTTGACCACTTTTGCCCAGGCGGCAGATGAAGGGATGATTCCAAATCGCTTCGATGACCGCACCGGCACAGCCTACTTTAATAGTGTCGATGCTTCTCTTTGGTTTATCAACGCGGCTTTTCAATACTTAAATGCAACCGGCGACTCGGAAACCTTCATGCAGCAGCTTCTGCCGACAATCCGCTGGATTATAGACTCTTACCACAATGGCACGCAGTATGGTATTTGTGCCGATTCCGATGGTCTTATAACCGCAGGCAATCACGAAACGCAGTTAACCTGGATGGATGCCAAATGTGATGGCGTTGCTTTTACACCCCGGTGTGGTAAAGCGATTGAGGTTAATGCCCTTTGGTACAATGCTCTCTGCCTTTGTGCCCAATTTTATGCTGGCCGGGATGTAGAGAATGCCAGGCATTACAAATCTATGGCAGACAAAGTGAAAGTGAGCTTCTGCGAATTATTCTGGAATGAGAAAACCGGTTACTTAAACGACTGTATTTTGCCCGATGGTTCAGTTGACTCAACCCTCAGGCCGAATCAAATATTCGCCGTCTCACTTGGTTTTTCACCACTGTCACCTCGCGAACAGGCGTCAGTGGTAGATGTTGTGCAAAAAGATCTCCTCACACCTTATGGCTTGCGAACGCTAAACGTCCAGGACGATCGTTACAAAGGAACATATACAGGCCCGCAGCAGCAGCGAGATGAGGCCTATCACCAGGGCACGGTCTGGCCGTGGCTGATTGGACCATTTATCGAAAGTTTCTTGAAGGTCAACGATTACAGCAAAAAAAGCAAAAAAAATGCAGCCGAATTTATCCAGCCTCTGATGCAGCATCTCACCGAGCATGGCTGCATCGGCAGCATCTCGGAAATATTTGATGGAGATGCCCCCCATAAGCCGAGAGGTTGCATCGCTCAGGCCTGGAGCGTGGCCGAACTGATAAGAGCATACGAGTTGATAAACAATTGAGATATTTCTCGATAAATCACAATTAGAATTGTAAATCCATCAACGCTAC
>JAUWLI010000104.1 GCA_030613765.1 Phycisphaerae bacterium | reverse complement strand
GGCATCTATCGGCTGACAGTCCGGCATTTTTCCAAGAAAAGTCGCCAATGCCTCAAGAAATGAGTCCCTGTGAAATGCCGAATTAAACCAAACGCTTTTGGCCGCCAGAGCGGTCGTCATGTTTGTCATTGCAAACTGGTAATCTCGTTCGCTTTCAAACCGCACGGGATAAGTAAGTTGGTTCTCATGAAAATATACAACTGCCGGCAGCTTTCGAACAGCTTTCGGTGCCAGCCCTAAGAATTCGGCCAGGTTCAACATATCAGAGCAGAAAATCAAATCCCACTCCCGGCCTTTGTCAACGCACAGGTTAATCTGGTCGGCAAAGGTAATCGCCGAATGCCGCATCCGCCATTTCCATTTATACGCAGCTAACTTAAAGACCGACCAGTCATGTCTGCTTACCGCCGACCAGCCATCCAAAAACGCCTTGTGGCTTCCTCCATAATAAGGTTCGAGTGCCAGGATTCTCATATACTGTTTCGTTTAGATAAAAAGGTCGTGCGATATCTTATAACCGCCAATTTCTCTGTTACTTCACCATTTATTAAATCCTTCAGCAAGAGGCAAATCAGGGCAAATAATACAACCTATAGACAATTGCAACAAGGGATTAGTAAATAATACTGCTAACAGAGACTTTCAGACGATAATATTATTTATGGAAACTCCGGAACTTGACAAAATGAGTTTTGCAGTCACTGCTTAGGAAAAGCTGTTGGGACAGAGTGTGAAAGTTTTTTTAAAACGTGTAAACAGTGAAAGTTAAAGATGACGGATTCAAATGTATGAAGACCTGAAGAGAATTAATAGAAACCTGTCGGACATATCGAGCTGGCTTAAAATCGACAAGGTTCCCTGGGTGATTGCCGGGCCTTGCAGCGCAGAGTCCGAACAGCAAGTGCTTTCCATAGCGCAGAAGCTGGCTAAGTGTCCTCATGTTAAGGTTTTTCGTGCCGGCGTTTGGAAACCTCGCACCCGCCCGGACACCTTCGAGGGCGTCGGCAAGGTCGCGCTTCAGTGGCTAAAGGCTGTCAAAGCCCAAACTCAACTTCTCACCACGACCGAGGTCGCAAACGCACACCACGTGGAGCTGTGCCTCGAAAACGAAATCGATATCCTATGGATAGGGGCAAGAACAACAGTAAATCCCTTCCTCGTCCAGGAGATAGCTGACTCCCTGAAAGGCGTGGATGTACCAGTCATGGTAAAGAATCCGATCAACGCTGAACTTGGCCTCTGGCTTGGAGCGATAGAACGCCTTTACCACGCCGGCATACGCAAGCTCGCTGCAATTCACCGCGGGTTCTCGACCTATATCGAAATGGAATACCGCAACCAGCCCAACTGGCGCATCCCCATCGAGCTAAAGAGACAGCTTCCGAAGATACCTCTAATCTGCGACCCCAGCCACATAGGCGGCAGCCGCAGGCTCATAGAACCAATCTCTCAAATGGCCCTCGACTTTGGCATCCAGGGCCTCATGATTGAAACTCATATCGATCCCGATCATGCCCTTAGTGATTCGAAGCAGCAGATCACACCGACCGCCCTGATGGAGCTTCTGGACGGACTACATGCGCGAGACGCGGAAATTACAGACAAGCAAGCCAAAAGGGCAATAGCCCGGCTGCGCTCGGAGATCAGCCACGTTGATTCTAAAATCATTGAGGACCTTTCCGAGCGCATGAGATGGGTCGAGGAAATCGGCAAGCTCAAACAGCAGCACAACATCTCTGTCCTTCAGCTCAATCGCTGGGAAAACCTCCTTGAAGACCATATCGCTAAGGCACAGCAGGCCGGCTTGGATACCGACTTCATCAAGGCCATCTTCGAGCTCATCCACGCACAGGCAGTAAAGAGACAATTGTGAAATACACCAGACGCCAAATCAGAAAGCACCTCTCAGCAATATCATAGCCCATATCGCAATGGAGCTGCAGTTCTTCTTTGAAGTATGAGTTGTGTCGGACTTGTATTTGCATCCCGCCGCCTCCGCCTGGATTTATTGCGTCAGCTATAAGTTCTGTTTGAATATAAGGGTTGAACAAAAGGTATGGAATCGAGTGGATGGCTTAAGATAGACTCTTGTATTTCAGAGAAAATTTTGGCAATATATAACGTGTAAGTTGGATGAATGCAGCAAAACCAGTAGTAAATGGATAACCTCTATTGATAGATAGTTGTCCCTGTTTAGCCGGATGCCGAATATGATGATGCTTCGCGTTGCCTCGTTTCATAAAGCTGTTCTGCTTCTTGTTGTTATGTTGCAGAACTGCATGGGGGCGGCACCGACGCAGATAGGTGTTGAAGAGATTATTTTCGCCAGTCGCCAGCCCGGCGCAGGGGGCCACTGGTATGAGAACTTCGGCTACTACGCCCATGATGAAAACAAAAAGGTATACAGGGGCAAGGGGCGTTTATGCCGGTTGAACGTTGCCAACGGGCAGCTTACTGTCTTGCTCGATGACCCCGATGGTTCTATTCGCGATCCCCAGGTACACTACGACGGCGTAAAAATTCTGTTTTCCTATCGACCGGGGGGAACGGATTATTTCCATCTCTACGAAATTAATGTCGACGGCGGTGGGCCCAGGCAGCTCACCTCGGGGCCGTATGACGATATTGAGCCGACATATCTTCCCTGCGGCCAAATTATGTTCTGTTCCAGCCGCGGTGATCGCTGGGTTCCCTGTTGGTACAGCCAGGTGGCGATTCTGTACATCTGCGACGGCGACGGAGCGAACATCCAGCCGGTTTCTGCCAACATCGAGCATGACAACACACCGTGGCCGCTTCCGGACGGGCGGGTGATTTATGAGCGTTGGGAGTATGTAGACCGAAGCCGCGTTGCGTTCCACCATCTCTGGACGGCCAATCCGGATGGCACGGGGCAGATGGTCTTCTACGGCAACCAGCACCCCGGGTCCCTGATGATTGACGCCAAGCCGATTCCCGACAGCGACAACGAGGTACTGGTAGTGTTTTCCCCCGGGCACGGCCGAAAGGAACATGAAGGGGCAATTACAATCGTCACGGCCAAAGCGGGACCCGATGAACTATCGTCAGCTCGCAGGGTGAGCAAAAGGGAAAATTTTCGCGACCCTTATCCGCTCTCCCGGGATTGTTTCCTGGTGGCCCGGGGGCCGCAATTGTTAACAATGAATAGGCGTGGCGAAACCCACAGGATTTACCGCCTGCCGCCCAAACTTGTTAAGGAGGGCGTCGAGTGTCATGAACCTCGTCCCCTGAGGGCCCGACCGCGGGAGCCGGTAATCCCGACCCGGAGCGATCCACAGCAGGCGACCGGTAAGCTGATTCTGCAGGATGTATACGCAGGACGAAGGATGGAAGGCGTCAAGCGCGGCGAAATCAAAAAGCTGCTCGTGCTGGATAGCCTGCCAAAGCCAATCAATTACAGCGGTAAGATGCCGCCGATGAGTTTCGGCGGGACCTACACCCTGGAGCGCATCCTGGGTACGGTCCCTATCGAGCCGGACGGTTCCGCTTATATGGAGCTGCCCGCAATGCGGAGCCTGTTTTTTGTCGCTCTGGATGAAAACAACAATTCCGTCAAACGCATGCACAGCTTCCTTACCATTATGCCGGGCGAAACGACCAGTTGCATCGGCTGTCACGAGCAGCGGCAAAGGACTCCATTCCCCCCGGCCGGCGGGAAACTGCAGGCGCTCATGCGGCCGCCTAATAAGGTCACGCCCCTTGTGGGCATTCCCGAGGTGTTTGATTATCCTCGTGATATTCAACCGATACTGGACAAGCACTGCCTGGCGTGCCACGACTACGACCAGCGCGCCGGCGGCGTAATCCTCACCGGCGACCACGGCCCAATCTTTTCCCACAGCTACTACACGCTTACCGCTCGACAACTGTTTTCAGATGGTCGCGACCGCTTGAAGACCAACCTGCCGCCACGTTCGGTGGGTACTTCCGCCAGCCCGTTAATGAAGATGCTCGACGGCAGCCACTACGACGCCAAACTCACGCAGCACGAACAGGACATGGTCCGCTATTGGATAGAGTCGGCCGCTCCGTATCCCGGCACCTATGCAGCGCTGGGCACAGGCATGATTGGCGGCTTTCCCAAGAGCGTACTTGAGACGAGCGACCGAAAATGGCCCAGCTCAATCGCCGCAGCCGATGCAATTCAGCGGCGCTGCACGGGCTGTCATGATAAGTCCCTGCCGATGCCGAAGTATCTGTCAGATAATCTGGACCTCGTGCTTTCGAATCCCGACTTTAATGACATCCGCGTGCGATTATCGCGACACTATATGTTCAATCTCTCTCGCCCCGACAAATCGTTGATTCTCCTTGCACCACTGTCGACTGAGGCGGGAGGTTACGGCCTCTGCAGGCAGCGAGGAAAGAACGGCCGTCTCGGTGAAGCCGTGACCGTTTTCGCCGATACGAACGATCAGGACTATCAAAATATCCTCGCTATGTGTCGTGACGGCAAGCGCCGGCTCGAGGAAATCAAGCGGTTCGATATGCCGGGCTTTCGTCCCACGCCCGGCTACGTCCGCGAAATGAAGCGCTACGGCATCTTGCCAAACGACCTGCCTGAAGGTGCCTTAATCGACGTATATGCGACCGACCGTGCGTACTGGCGCTCACTTTGGTGGCAGCCGACGATATCAGCCGGCACTCAGCTCTCAATGCCGTAAGGTATTTGTACAAATAATTCTTAGCTCTTGCATACGGACGGGTGGCAGCCTCAAGCGCAAGCTTGGGGATGGCTCGCTAATCTTCATTTTAACCGCAACATTTAACTACAATTGGTATGAGAGCAACTCTGGGAGATTCTGTGGACAGGTTTAACCATTTTTCCTTCTCAACATCACCGCACCAAGGCCGAGCAGTAAGAGCGTGGCTGGTTTTTGTTTGTTCTAAAGTTTATTCTTCTTTAGTGCCGTGGGATTTGAGCAGTTTAATCATTTCGGCTGATTCGGCATAATCGAGAGGGATTTTCCCGTCTTTATCTTTATTCATCAGTTTACAACCAGCTTCAATAAGCATCTTTGCACCGACTACATTGTTGTATTTGGCTGCAATATGAAGGGGTGTCATGCCTCCATAGGTAGATTCTGCGAGTTTTTCACGACGTGTTCCAAATCTACCACGAATATCCATAGGAGCGGACACATCAGCCCCTGCCTCAATGAGCATCTCTGCTAATTTGAGATTCGTATTTATTGCTGCGTGCAATGGAGTTAGGCCATCTCTCCCACGGCCAGATACATCAGCGCCAGCCTTAATGAGTATTTCAGCTCCCATGACGTTATTGTAAAGCACAGCTATTTGAAGCGGGGTAGCCCCATTTACACCATGAGCGGACACATCGGCTCCTGCCTTGATTAATGCTTCTATTACTAACCTCGCATAAACTTCCTCACCTTCTGGGAAGTTATTCTTCCAAGCCCTGGAATGTAGCATAACAGTATGAAGTGCTATTTGTGGAACCTTGTTCATCATCAACACCGCCTCTAAGTTTGGATTTGCTCCTTTTTGAAGTAAGAATGACACTTTAGTGTATGTTGTCATATCAAACAGGCCATAGTCCAAAAGCGATTGTAAAGCTGTTCTTCCTAATCTGGTCACCTTGTTTATTTGTGCCCCACTTTGAAGTATTTTATCCATTTCGATTAAAGTGCCGTATTTTGTTGCATGTATAAGATGTAGTTGAAGGGCTTCTTGGGGCGGAACTGGTTTGCCACCATATGCAACGAGTATACCAACAATATCCTTATATCCATATTCTTCTGCTAACTCAACGAAAGTCATTGCGGCAACAGTATTATTCGGGTTTGCTCCCTTGTTCAATAAAAGTTGCACAATGCGAGGGTACTCTCTGATAATTGGCCAGTATAATATTGTGTCATCATATCGCTGTATCTTGGCCCCGCTATTAAATAGCAACTTTAATATCTGTATACACGCGTTTTGTGACTCCAGTCTTTCATTGAAAGACGCATTACGCGACTTTAAGAAATTCGAACCAGCAGTACGATTTATTGCAGTATCCGCACGTATTAAATGTAGTTGTTTAGGATCAATCCCGAATTCTAAAGCATCTTTTGCGTTATTAGCATTAGGATTAGCGCCATTCTCCAATGCCTTTTTTACCTCGGCAATATCCAAGTCATTAGCAGCTTCTAAAAGTCTAAAGTCAGCTTCCTCATTTCCTTTCTTGCGAAGTTCTTCAAAAGATTGGACCGAACTGGAACCGGCGGCAAGGCAATAACCGGTTGTTCCTATCAAAAAATATAATGAAACAAAAATTCGAAAAGTTTTCATTTTCTCACACCTTTCAAAAATCGCTTAGTGTTTTTTTCCGAAAGACTGTCAATCTTGCGGAGAGGTTCGTTTCTTCTTTTTCCCAAGTTTATAACCGTGTTTTTTGCACCACTGTGCATGTTTATACGCCTCGTAAGTACTCCTAACTATTGGTTGATTTTCATCATAATCCTGTCCATACTTTTCGTACCATCTCTTATGTTTGTACTCCTCATAGAAAATTCTAAAGCCATACCAGGCAAAAACTATAATGACCAATATAAATATACCAATTGCAAGTTCCAGTACGTTAAACAGCATTTTATCTAAAGGTTCTCCATGGAACAGCAACCCAATACCGTATGCTGCTAAAACGACAGTAGTTAACATTACAGCTCGACTTATTCTCATTTTCTTTTCTTAAAGAATTACTACCGTCAGTACAAAAGGTCTGCGTTAAGCGTAACTGTACGGGCGATATATCGCGCCATCGCATCCTCTCCGTCCCTGGCCAGAATGCCCAGCGCTTGAATCTGGTCAAGTTCTGTCATATCCTCGAAGTTCGCCTGCTCCATCATCTTCTCAATACTATCTGAATAACAGACCAACGCCTTCTTAACTATATCAATTCTTGAACAAAAGCATCTAATCTTGTTATTGATGTTAGTACGGGTAAACGTAGATAAGTCACCGCTTAACATTTCTTCATCCAAATAGCGGCTTAAGTTTTTGTTAGGCATATCAAGCGCTTCCATTCGTATTAGTTCAAGTCCATCAGCCATCATTTCTTGGATGTTAGGTAAAACGAGTTCCGTCCCATTTATTCTCAGGATTTTAGCGTTTCTTGTATTGTAAACCTGTGCAAATGTCCTTTTATCATACATTCCGAGGATTGGCGTCATTGTCCTGTTAAATTCTTCCTTATATTGAAAAGACTCCATCGGAATTTTCTTATAAACTGCATACAGACATAACAGTCTGATGGATTCAGGGTAAGCAAGTACAGAAAATAGCATAGTGTCATTCAGTGCTAGTGAATTCCACATAGTTCTCTTGTCCCATAAGCCCAGTTCTCGCTCTACTGACATTACATTACGTTTGCCCTCAACTACCAACAGAAGTGTATTTGCAAGATGCCGATGTTCATCACCATTTGGTTCTAATTTTCGGGCTTCGCTGTACTTGATATTAAGATACTGTATAATATCTTCTGCATGGACTTTCGCTCTGTAATACTTTCGTTTCAAGCTCATAGCTTCATCCATCACCGAACTTGGTCATACACAAGAAGTATGGCTACTTAACGCTACTTCCTCAAAACATTTTTATCTTTTGTTCAACAAAAAAGGTCACCGCTACATTTAAGTTCCGCAAATCCTTTGCAGCTTATCTTCTCTCTTCATTGCTGTTCTCCATCAGTTGGAGTAATTCATTTCTATGCTCTATGTAGCTGAAAGTCAATGAAAAAAGGTCAGTCCTTTCAAGAAAACTAAGGAAATCAGCCAACTATAAAAAAAGAGTCAGCAGGCTTAGCGAAGGGAGGAAAAGGGGTCAGGTGGGAATTTAGAATGTTGAATTGGTGATTAAAAGCACTTTTTTTCATTTTTTTGTTTACTATTGTTTGGAATTCTGTTAATATACTTGTATGTTTACCGGTAGGCAAACGATAACCGCCAGTAGCTTGCCCCTTTCCCTTTTGGGGGCGCCGGATTTAGCGGAGAACCGCACGAGTAGGGCAAGACGCCCACGTCTTAGTATCAGCAGATACACGCAAAAAAGCATTATTTTGGCAAAAAAAGACAAGTTTTTGTCCATTTTGGTGTATTAATGACTAAAAAACACTTATTTCGTCGGCTTCTGAAAAAGGCCGTTTCAATGGCCTTGTGGACGAAGGCAAGTCTCTGTGGCAAAAGCTCGCTTTCAGAACAGAGTTTGCCAAGACTTGTCCGCCATCCGTTTGGCGGAACACCAAGCCGGCCAAAAACCTCTGTTAATCCTGTTAAACTGTCTAATTTTTCTTCGTTTCTTTGTGCTTTTTGTGCATTTTTGTGGCTAAAAAATCCGCGAAATCTGCGTCTAAAAAATTCGTGTCTTTGTGTCTTTGTGGCAATAAATCCCTTTAATCAGCGTAATCCGTGGTTAATAAACTACTTACGTGCCTGTAAGGCACTCTACAAATGTAGAGAAACATTTACAGATGTCATGAGCGCTTTACAAATCGGCCCTTTTTGTTCAAACAAAGCCAATTTTCGAAAAAGTCAAATGAACGTAACCGATTTATTAACAAAGGATTACGACCAAATGGACACTTGGTTGAGCGGGAAAAACAAACCCAATTCAAACCCAATACAAACCCAATTCAAACCCAATCAAAGCCAATACAAACCCAATTCAAACCCAAACAAACCCAATTTTACCTTAACGTATTTATGGCGGTTGAAATCTATGGCTGATTATAGTACCATGCCTCCCGTTAAAAGGATTAGAGAAGTGTCGAACCGGGGACGTCAAATTGATGACATTTTAGGAGTAAAGAGTATGAAAAGGTGTTCTTTGCTGATTGTAAGGGATTACAGTGATGGCAGTTTTCGTAGGGATTGATGAAGCCGGCTTTGGGCCGATT